>JAKAMP010000364.1 GCA_021812865.1 Bacteroidota bacterium
GGCGCCCAGGATGATGCTCAGTCCGGCCACTGCAGCCACCCAGATGCTGTACCTGGCAATACCTGCAAGCATCAGCCATTCGCCGATAAAGCCATTGGTAAGTGGAAGGGCTACAGAGCCCAGCATGACTACCATAAAGAATACAGCAAAGCGTGGCGCCGACCTGGCAATTCCTCCCAGCTCAGATATCCGGGTAGTTCCGGCGCGGTTCTGAATGATATCGGCCACGAAAAACAGTGCCACCACATTCACACCGTGCGAGAGCATCTGGTAAACAGCTCCCTGAAGTGCATCAGCGGTAAGTGCAAAAAGTGCGGCTGCCATGAGTCCCACATGGGCAAAGGAAGAATAGGCGATCAGCCTTTTAACTTCCTGCTGCTTGATGGCGATCACTGAGCCATACAACAGTCCGATGATAGCCAGGGTCATGGCTACAGGCGCAGCCTCTGGCATCACAGCCGGACAGGCAGGCAGGAGAAAACGGAACACGCCGTAAATACCCATTTTCAGCATGATACCGGCCAGCAGCATGCTCCCGGCGGTGGGTGCAACGGTATAGGTATCGGGCTGCCAGCTATGGAAAGGGAAAACAGGCATCTTGATGGCAAAAGCCAGGAAGAATCCTGCAAATACCCATAATTGCTCATTGGGAGTAAGGGGCAGGTGGGTAATGGCGGATATGCTGAATATATGCGGTGCAGGGGTTTTCAGGTAGAGAAATACCAGCACTGCTAGCATGAACAGGCTGCCCAGCATGGTATATATAAAAAACTTCAAGGTGATGCGGATGCGGTTATCCCCCCCCCACAGGGCAGCGATGAAATAGACAGGGATGAGGGCCATTTCCCAGAAAATATAGAACAGGAAAGCATCGGTTGTGGTGAATACGCCTACCAGGGCTGCCTGCATCAGCAGGATCAGCGCGTAAAAGGATGAAGGATATGTGTTGCGTCTGCTGATGGCTGCTCCGATGATGAAGGGCACCAGAACCGTGGTAAGCATCACCAGCAAAAGGCTGATTCCGTCCATGGCAAACGAAAAGTGAATGCCCATGAAACCGATCCAGGGGAGATCAACAGAATAGTTGGAGGGGAGGGTGCGGTCGTAACCGGCGAAGGCTACCAGGGCAATGGCTAGTTCTGCGAGGGAAGCAATAAATGCCAGCCGTCCAAATCCCTTTTTCCCCAGGAAAAACATCAGGAGAGAAACCAGAAGCGGCAGAAGGATCAGTGTTATGGTAAGCATGTTCAGATATTTTTCAAATCGTCAATATTCATTTTCTTCTCACTTTCAGAGCAGCATCCCGAATACAAGGAATGCTATGATTCCAAGGACCATGGCAAACAGGTAGAAGCCAATGCTGCCAGCCTGCAGCAGCCGAAGCCTGGAACCGAACCAGACCGTGAAATTGCCCACCTGGTTTACGGTCTTGTCCACCACCGACACATCGGTTTTGAAGAAGGTCCGGGAAAGCCAGCCCAGGGGATTTACAAAGAGGAAATTATAAATTTCATCAAGGAAATATTTGCGATACATAAGGTTTGCAACGGGTTTGCGCCTGGCTTCATCGGGCAGGGGCAGGGCTTTGGATTTCACGAAGCGGGACCAGGCGATGATGATCATGATCAGCGCTGCGACTACGGTAAGGCCCATGAGCAGGTATTCAGTGGCATGAGATACTTCGGAAGAAGGCTCTGCCAGTGTGGTGGACTGGAAAGCAGGGGACAGGAACGCCTGCAGGGAAGCTGAACCGCCGAATACCTTTGGTATGTTGATGAATCCTCCGGCCAGGGCCAGTAAGGCAAGGACGGCTAAGGGAATGGTCATTAACTTAGGTGATTCGTGCAGGTGATGCTGTTGATCGCTGGTTCCGCGGAATGAACCGGAGAAAGTAAGGTAAAACAGGCGGAACATATAGAAAGCGGTGAGCATAGCGACAATCACACCAAGAACCCAGATGACCTTATCCTGTTCGTATGCATGCAGCAGGATTTCATCCTTGGAGAAAAAGCCCGAGAAAGGAGGTATTCCAGAAATGGCAAGCGTACCTGTGAGGAATACCAGCCAGGTAACGGGAAGGGCTTTGCGCAATCCACCCATTTTGCGGATATCCTGTTCACCGCCGAGGACATGAATTACGCTGCCGGCAGCAAGGAAGAGGAGAGCCTTGAAGAATGCATGGGTGGTGAGATGGAACATGGCGCCGGTGAATGCACCTACGCCAAGGCCCACAAACATATATCCGAGCTGACTCACCGTGGAATAGGCCAGTACTTTTTTGATATCGTTCTGAAAGAGGGCTATGGTTGCGGCCAGGAGAGCGGTGGCGATGCCGATGATGGCAATCACATGAAGGGTAAGAGGGGCAAGTATATACAGGGCATGCGAGCGGGCTACCATGTAAACGCCGGCAGTAACCATGGTTGCTGCATGGATAAGGGCTGAAACAGGAGTAGGACCTGCCATGGCATCGGGAAGCCAGGTGAGCAGGGGAATCTGGGCGCTTTTACCGATGGCCCCCACGAAAAGCAATAGGGTGGCGGCGGTGATCATGCCGTTGCCAGGGGCAAAAGATGTGAGTTGGGAAAAGATGGTCTGGTAATCGAGCGACCTGAACTGGAAATAAAGCAGGAACATACCCAGCAGGAAACCCAGGTCGCCAATGCGGTTCATGATAAAAGCCTTCCTGGCTGCATTGTTGTAATCTGTGTTTTTGTACCAGAAGCCGATGAGAAGATAGGAACAAAGACCCACGCCTTCCCACCCGATGAACATTATCAGGTAGTTCGAACCCATCACCAGGATCAGCATAGAGAAAACAAAGAGGTTCATATAGGCGAAAAAGCGGTTGAATCCTTCATCATCATGCATATAACCAATGGAATACACGTGAATGAGGAAACCCACGCCGGTAACCACCAGCAGCATGAGCGACGACAAGGAATCGATCACAAAGGAAAAGCCCATCTGTGCCCCGGATGCAGGCAGCCAGTCGAACAGGGTTACGGTGATGGCCGGGTTTCCCTGTTTCAAGTATATAAAAAGGAATACCGAGAGCACGAAAGAAACAAAAACCGATCCGCAGGCCAGCCAGGAGGTGAGCCACTTCGGCAGGCGCCTGAAACTGGTTCCTACCAGGAGGAAAGAAAGAAGGGGAAGAATGGGTACAAGAACAGCGATCGTCTTCATCATGTATATTTTGTTATGCTTCCTGTATTTTGCTATGATTTACATATTCAGTCATACGGCTGTCAGCCTTTCAGCTGGTTCAGCAGGTTGATATCGACTGAGTTTGTTTTCTTATAATTCACCACAAGTATGGCAAGTCCCACGGCCACTTCGGCAGCGGCGACCACCATGACGAACACCACCATGATCTGACCGGCGGGGTTGTTATGGTAAACCGAGAAGGCGGCCAGGAGGAGATTGATGGAATTCAGCATCAGCTCGATCGACATGAACAGCACGAGGGCGTTTCGTTTGGTAAGAACGCCGATGAGGCCGATCACAAAGAGGATTGAGCAAAACAAGAGGTAATACTGGATAGGCATGATTTGCAGGCCCTGTACAATCCCGTTCATAATTATTGATTTTCAGATTTAACCATCATCACAGCCCCGACCATAGCGGCGAGAAAGAGAACCGAAGCCACTTCGAAGGGGAACATATATTCCTGGTACAGCACTTTGCCGAGGTTTTTGGCGAGTCCGATCTGGGTATCCGCAACCTGACTCACCGGGGTAAGTTCAATGCCCCTGAACACGCCAACCAGTGCAACGAGCAGCAAACCGCCCGTGATCACAGCAGCAATGCGGGTCAGGGCGGGCTTGTTCAGTTCGTTGGTCAGGTTCAGGTTGAGCAGCATGAGGGTAAACAGGAACAGCACCATAATGGCGCCGGC
>JAKAMP010000365.1 GCA_021812865.1 Bacteroidota bacterium
CGAATTAAGTTGCAATTTATGACGGATAAAGAGAATAAAGACCAGGTATACCGGTGGACGTACATCGCATTTCTTTGTGGGCTGGCATTTCCATTGCTGGGTTATATCTGGCAGGCTGCTTCATCCCGAATTTCTTTCTCATTCCAGGGTATTGCTTTGCTACACAGTCGCTATCCCATTTTCTGGCTTCTTGATCTGATGCCTGTCTTGCTGGCCGCCCTGTTTTATCTTGTTCGTAGGGAAAGCAGTCTGCACATCAGTCATCTTCAGCACAGGATCGAGCTGGAAAAGGAAAAATCGTCCAACATTCATGAGTTCATCAACCGACTGATGGATGATGACATGAATGCTGACGTTAGCGAACTGATTTCAAGTGATAAAATTGGAAAGTCGCTGATGAACCTGAAAGATAGCCTGAACCGCAGTAAGGAAGAACAATCCAGGAGAAAGAAGGAGGATGATCAGCGGAACTGGGTTTCAGAGGGTCTCGCGCGGTTCAGCGAAATCCTGAGGAAGGACAATGACAGCATGGAAGAATTGTCGTATAACATCATCAGCAACCTGGTGAAATACCTCAATGCCAACCAGGGAGGTGTTTTTGTTCTGAGCGAGGGCGACAGCATGATTCCTCACTTTGAGCAGACGGCATGCTACGCTTACGATAGAAGGAAATATGCGGACAAAAAGGTAGAATGGGGAGAAGGCCTTATCGGAACCTGCGCCCTTGAAAAACAAACGGTATACCTGACTGAGCTGCCAGATAGTTACATGGAGATCACCTCAGGCCTTGGCAAGGCAAATCCCAAATACCTGCTCATCGTTCCTCTACAGATCAACCAGGAAGTCCATGGAGTGATCGAGGTTGCCAGTTTCCATTCTTTTGAAAAATACCAGATTGAATTTGTTGAAAAGGTCGCGGAGAGTATTGCTTCCACCATATCCAATGTCAAGATCAATATCAAAACGTCGAGGCTTCTGAAGGAAACGCAGGAGCAGGCTCAAATCCTGGCCTCACAGGAAGAGCAGATGCGGCAGAATATGGAAGAGTTGCAGGCCACGCAGGAAGAAGCCGCCCGACAGGGTGAGAAACTGGCCAGTTTTACCACTGCCGTGAACCATACCCTTATAAGGGCTGAATACCATACAGATGGCACATTAATCTATGCCAACACCAAATTTCTTAACAAACTGGGATATTCCAGTAACAGTGAAGTGGAAGGCAAGCATATTTCGACCTTTGTAAGTGAAAAAGACCGCGTGTGGTTCGATCCTATCTGGGAAGGCCTTTCCAAGGGTGGCAGACATTTCGAGGGCGACATGAAGCATGTAACAAAATTCGGCCAGGACCTCTGGACTATTGCTACATACACCTGCATGAGAAGGGACGACGGCTCCGTTGAAAAAATCCTGTTTCTGGCCATCGATACCACCGATCAGAAAAAGCAGAGCCTCGATTATGAAGCTCAGATCAATGCACTGAACCGTTCAACCATTAAAATTGAATTCTCGCCCAAAGGAGACCTGCTCGATTTCAACAGCCTTATGCTTGACACCTTCAAGTACGATGACACGGAAATAAGGGAAGCAAGCATTCTCATGCTCATCGATCCCGAGGAACACGAGAATTTTAACAAGATGTGGGAAAGGGTTGTGGGCGGTATACCTTTCGAAGGACAATATAAGGTTATCACCAAGTTCGGCGATGTTAAATACCTGCGTGGCACTTTCTCCTGCGTGCATGACATGTATGGCGAAATTGCCAAGGTTATTTTAATCGGGAACGATGTGACCCGCGAAAAACTGATGGAGATTGAAAGCAAGAAACAGACCGAACAACTGAAGATACAGGAAGAGAAGCTGCGCCTGTCGGGCGTGGAACTGTCGCGCAAACTTGAACAGGCACGCGAGGAAATGAAGAACCAATTCCAGGAGATTGAGAAAAACAAACTTCGCAATGAGAGAACCCTGGAAGGTGCCCTCGACGCCATTGTAACCATAGATCAGGAAGGAACCATTGAGTTTTTCAATAAAGCAGCTGAGGAGCTCTGGGGATTCCGCAGAAAGGATTCCTTGGGCAAGAACGTGAGGATGCTATTCTCCAAAGACGTGATCGACTCGGACGAATTTGTGCAAAAGTATGTTGAACCCGGCGAAAATAAAATTGTCGGCGTACGAAAAGAGGCCAGCATCACAACACGCACAGGAGAACTGAAACATGTTTTATTCCTGATTTCCGATGCCAAGGTGGGAGAAGAACATACCTTCACGGCATTTATCCAGAATATTGAAGTGGAATTATTCTAAAAATATCAGAAAACCATGATTCCGAACAGGTGATATACCATCCGCATGAAAACGCCAAAGCAGGACAATGGAAGAAATCTTATTCAGGAGCTGATCGCCCAGAGGACTGCTTTGTATAAAATGGAATCGCTGGTTCGTGAAAACCTGCCCTTTCTCCTTTCAAACGACCTGTTATCGCAGGATGGACTGAGCAACATCAGTCTGCTTGAACAGCTTGTACAGGCTGGACTCTGGTTTTACCTTCCCGACGAAGATGAAGTATTCCTTTCCGGTCCAACCCGCGATATTGCCGGTGTAAGCCCGGGACATGAACCCTTGCCTTGGGAGGTTTTCGAGAAGGCCATCCTTGCCGACGACCGGCCACTGGTAAAATCGGAATTAGACAAGCTATGGAACCATTCCGGTTTATTGCAAACGGATTGCAGAATAACAAAGGATCTATCCGGCGCAAGAGAAACCCGGACACTGAGTCTACGTGCATTCAGGGCCGACAAAAACGATGTTCCTGCTTTTATTGTCGGAGTGATGCAGGATGTAACAGAAGACAGGAAGAAACTGGATGAGATTGCCCGTGAGAAAGAAAAGGCCGAAGAATCGGATCGCCTGAAAACAGTTTTTCTTTCAAACTTATCGCATGAATTCAGAAATCCAATGAATACCATTATAGGTTTTTCAGAATTGATCAATTCCGGTCTGGAAATTGAAAAACAAAAAGAATATGCCCGGATCATCACACGCAAAGGCAATTACCTGCTTGGGCTGATTGATGATATAGCCGAGCTGGTAAAATTTGAAACAGGACAGGTTACAGCGAACAAGAAGAGCTGTGACATCAACCGCATTGCGGGCGAGTTGTTCCTTGAATACCAGGAAGTGAAGAAGGAAATGCAGAAAGACTATATTGAACTTCGGCTCCATGTTCCAGCACCGATCACGAATGAAATATACACCGATCCAGGCCGGCTGCAGCAGGTTTTATCGAACCTGCTGAGAAATGCATTTCAGTTTACCGAGAAGGGATTTGTGGAATTCGGATATGAACTCAAGGACCGGTTTATCCAGTTTTATGTAAAAGATACGGGCATTGGCGTTCCCAAGGAAGATCAGAAAATGGTATTCAACCGTTTCCGGCAACTGGAGGATACTTCCCTCCGCAAAATTGGTGGATCGGGCATGGGTTTAACCCTTTCGCGCCACATCATCTCCTTGCTGGGAGGAAGGATATGGCTTGAATCCACTCCTAAGGAAGGTTCTACCTTTTTCTTTTCTGTTCCGGGACAGACTGTGCCTGATTCGGAAAAGACAGACTCTACACCAGAACACAGGCTGACCTATAACTGGAAAGACAAGGTTATCCTTATCGTTGAGGACGACGAGATCAATGCACAGTTTCTTGAGGCAGTACTTGACCAGACGCAGGTTCAGACATTATACGCATCGACGGGTGCGCAGGCTATAGAACTATGCCGGTCCATCAATAAAATAGATCTTGTGCTGATGGATATAAAAATGCCAGAAATGAGCGGTTATGAGGCCTGTCGCCAGATAAAAGCCTTCAAACCTTCGCTACCCATGATTGCACAGACTGCT
>JAKAMP010000366.1 GCA_021812865.1 Bacteroidota bacterium
GGAAGCCTACCCGCCGGATTATAATCACCGAAAAGTACATCGGCAATTGCTGTACCCGCAGCTTGTCCGGGGTACCAGGCCGCACGGATGCCGGGTATGTTTTTCTGTGCCCAGTTGATAGATACTGCGCTGCCATTCAGCAATACCAATATTAAAGGTTTCTTCAGTGCGCTGACTGCTTTGATCAGTTCTTCCTGGTTCCTGGGAAGATCAAGGGTAAGCCTGTCTCCACCCAGGAATCCTTCCACACGTACCTTCATTTCTTCACCTTCCAGCCTGGGCGATAATCCCATGAACATCAGTACAACATCCGACTGGCGGGCACATTCCAGGGCTTCTTTTTTAAGATCTTTGCCTGGAACCTGCCATAAAAGCTTCATCTCCGCATCGCCCTGCTTTTCAAAATACTCTACCCTGAACCGGTAAGTTTTACCTGCCTTTAGATCAAAATAGTCATACACCTTTTCTGGTGCATGTTCATTTTCATAAGCAAAAATAAGGCTGTCGTTCATGTATACCCGGTAACCGGTTTTTCCCTCTGCTCCCAGTGCATACCTGCCCGATACGGGGGGAATCACTACGCCGGTCCACCGAACGGCAAAGCGGTCATCGTTCATATCCTGCCGGGGCGCCTGGTCCCACCAGTTCGCATTCACGCTTGAATCAACCTGGGTGAATTTTGGTTTGCCGGCAAAGTTAATGCTGTCATAGTATTCCGCATTTACGCCATGTTGTTTCTGGTCGTCGGCAGTGAACCATACCGTGGCGGGAATGGGTTCCAGGATGGGCAAATTCTCGGCTGGAGGACAACCGGGTGAATAAAGAATCCGGGCATTGGGAAGTTTTTCCCTGATGCCCCTGAGGGGAGTTACTGGATCTGTGGGGAACCCGTTGTAGTTTGCCAGCATTACTTCCACATCATTGGCATTCGGACCAATCACTGCAACCTTTTTTATGTCTTTGGAGAGGGGAAGAATATTCTTTTCATTTTTCAGAAGGACCATCGACTTTCTTGCAGTTTCAAGTGCAAGCTCTCTGTTTTCTTTGGAATCCAGCGCTGAATAAGGAATCTGGGCATACTTCACCATATTGTCTGGATCGAACATACCCAATTTGAAACGAGCTGTGAATAAGCGTTTTAGCGCTGTATTGATTTCCTCTTCCGATACAATGCCGTCTTTTACAGCTTTTACCAGGGATTTGAAATTCTTTCCGCATTCAAGATCAGTGCCTGAACGGGTTGCAAGAGCGGCAGCCTCTTCTTCCGTAGCAACGACCTTATGCGTCTGATAAATATCGGCAATGGCCCAGCAGTCGGAAACCACATAACCGTTGAACCCCCATTCATTCCTTAATATCTGAGTAAGAAGGGTGTCGCTTCCGCAGCAGGCTTTACCGCGTACGCGGTTGTATGCGCACATTACACTTTCCACATGAGCATCTTCCACAGCCATTTTAAAGGCAGGGAGATAGGTTGAGTACAGGTCATACTGCGAAGGTTTGGCATCAAACGTATGTCTTTCCGGTTCAGGTCCGCTGTGAACGGCATAATGTTTCGCCGTAGCCACCGTCTTCAGGTATTTGGGATCGTCTCCCTGCATCCCTTTGATGAAAGCAATGGCAGTTTTGCCGGTAAGAAAAGGATCTTCTCCATATGTTTCCATACCTCGTCCCCAGCGCGGATCGCGAAAAATATTGATGTTGGGGGACCAGAAAGTAAGCCCTTCATAAATTCCTCTCTTCCCTTTTCTCACAAACTCCTGGTGTTTAGCCCTGGCTTCAGTGGAAATGCAGGTAGATACTTTCAACATCTGGGCAGTATCCCACATGGCAGCCATGCCGATGGCCTGGGGAAAAACAGTTGCACGGCCGGCTCTGGCAACGCCATGAAGCGCTTCGTTCCACCAGTTGTACTCAGGAATACCAAGCCTTGGGATAGCGGCTGAAGTGTAAACCATCTGGCTTACTTTCTCTTCGATGGTCATCCTTGAAATGAGATCGTTAACCCTTTCTTCCACAGGCAAGGACGGATCCTGGAATGGATATTCATACTTTGCCTTCTTGTTGCAGCCACTGAAGATAGCGACTGTCAATGCAATGAGGATCAGCAGTGTTTTCTTATTCATATGTTTTTTGCGTTTAGGGAATATTTATGGTCAATTTGAGTGGATCGTGCGTCAGAACTCACCGGCTCCATTGCCTATATCAGCAATATAGAAGTCGGCCTGTAAACCGGTAATCTCTTTATAATTTGCCCCAACCGAGGCGATAAATTCATCAATAAAATCTTCTGCAACCAGGCTAACAGTGCATCCGCCAAATCCTGCTCCGGTCATCCTCGATCCTATGGTTCCTTCAATTTTTCTTGCCTCATTTACAAGAGTATCAAGCTCAATACCGGTCACTTCGTAGTCATTCCGGAGCGAATCATGGGAGGAATTCATCAACAATCCAAAGTTCATGATATTTCCCGCCTTTAGCTGTTCCACGGCCTCCAGAACACGCTGGTTCTCACTGACAACATGCTTTGCCCGTCTGCGAATGGTTTCATCAGGAATAAGATGGGCGTATTTTTCAAAATCCACATAAGTAAGCTCAGCCAGGAACCGGATGGGATGCTTTGTACTAATGTATTCAACGGCTTTTTCACATTCGGCACGCCGTTCATTGTACTTTGAGTCGGCTAATCCGCGCCTTTTATTCGTGTTCGCAATAACGATTTTATAACCACGTAATTTCACCGGGACAAGCTCATATTTCAGGGTGTTACAATCCAGCATGATGGCATGACCTTTTTTCCCCATGCCCGAGGCGAACTGATCCATGATACCGCAGTTCACTCCGACAAATAAGTTTTCCGCTTTCTGCGAAATTTTAACAAGGTCAATCATAGAATAGCTGAAGCCCAGTACCTGAGAAAGTGCATAGGCAGTAACCATCTCGATCGAAGCGGAACTTGATAATCCGGCTCCGTTTGGCACATTGCCAAAATAATACATATCCAGCCCCTGAATCTGGTGCTTGTCTTTAATAAATTCATTGATCACGCCCAGGGGATAATTCACCCATTCCTTGCCAATCTTCTCATTAAGCCTGGACAGAGGAATCGATGTAATGAAAGGCATGTTGCCCGATGCAAATCGAATACTATTTTGTTTATTCTTTCTTACAGCCAGATAGGTTCCGAAACTCAAGGCACAGGGAAATACATAGCCTCCGTTATAATCGGTATGCTCGCCGATAAGATTCACCCTCCCCGGGGAAAAAAAACACCGTATATTCTCATCTTCGCTACCAAACCTGGCTACTATTTCCTGCTTAAGCTGCTGATTTGTCATGTTTAAACTGTATGAAAAAAATTTTCTTAAAAATAGGGAAAACCCAATTGAAAATGAAATATAATCAAAATTAGCTGACTATAAGATATGAAATTCATAAGCTCATCTGAATCATACAGCGCCTGCCTAATTCTGCATAGCATTGCCAATAACCAGTCGCCAAATTTAATTCTTCGGACTGAAACATGCCAGTCCTCTCTGCATTTTGGCCTTTTGCCGTATTTATATACTTTTGAAAGTTCAAAACATACACATGAAACGAATTATTCCTGTCCTCCTTCTTCAGCTTATTTACCTAACACTGGCAGCCCAAACAAAAAAATGCCTTACCCATGATGTGTATGACAGCTGGAAAAACATCGGGCAGGCACTGATTACCGACAATGGCAACTTTGTTTCATGGGAAGTGATCCCACAGCAGGGCGATGGTTGGCTTTTTGTTCAGCAGATCTGCTCTTCAAGGAAAGATTCACTTGCACGTGGATACAATGCCCATTTCTCGGCCAATGGCAATATACTGGCATTCCAGATCAGACCCCAGTTTGCTG
>JAKAMP010000003.1 GCA_021812865.1 Bacteroidota bacterium
AATCGCCCGGCGCAAGCTCTGGCCGTCCCAGGTAATTGCCGGGCAACTGGGGCGCGGGGCCATCCGGGTACTTCATGGTCCGGTGCTTCTGCTGGATTCTGGCCAATAGAATATCTAGCATCCGCCTAAAGACCTTCCCAATGCGGTTAAGGAGGGTTTCACGATATTACCTTTGCCCCCAAACATCCGTCACAAGTCGTGGCCGCAGTACGACAGGTTGAAGCTTTTGTTGCACAAGGGAAAGTCAGATATCTCCTGGTTCCTGACCGCGAGAGCCAGCGCCATCCAGTTGTGCATAGAAGGGTCTTTCACTTTATAGGTGGTGAAACGGCCCTGGGCATCGTTAATGGCTGTATGGCAAATTTCACCACGCCAGCCCTCAGTCAACGAAATGCCGAGTGAGTTCGGAGTCATCTTTACCTGGGCAAGAGGTTCTGAGGATGCGGTTTCCCGGTGATCATGCAAAACCTTTTTTACCATTTCGAGCGATTGAATGACTTCCATTCGTCGCATCAGGGCCCTGGCCAAAACATCTCCGCTTTCAAGAACTACCGGCTCATGGGCAATATGCCGGTAATGACCTACAGGATGTGACCAACGGATATCCCTCTTCAATCCCGCCATGCGGGCTGCCATACCCACGGCGCCAATCCGGCTTACCTGCTTCTTAGAAAGCTGACCGATGGTTTCAAAACGGTCGAGCACACTAGGCAGTGAAAATATACGATCGGCGGTGGTCGTATAGCGTTCTTCCACTTCCCCTAATATTTTCATAAGAGAAGAGGCTGTTTCCCGGTTAAGCGGGTAATAGGTACCTCCGGGTCTGACCAGTCCCTTACCGAACCGGTTGCCGCTCCATAACTGAAGGCCATTGATAACCAATGTCCGCAGGGCCTCACAGGCTACCTGCCCGAGTTGGTATGCCGTATCAGTGCACAGGGCAGCCGTATCGGCTATATGCATGGCGATACGCTCCATTTCAAGTGCAATGAAACGCTCTTTCTGCAGGGAGTCAGCTACACCCGTTCTGGCAAATGTTTCCACCAGGGCCGAAAAAGCCACCGCGTGACCCATGGCTGTATCGCCAGCAACCGATTCTGCCAGCACCGATTGCTGATTTAATAGACTTTTATTCAGCATCAGGTATTCCCATCCTCTGTGCTGATACCCCAGGTGAATTTCCAGGTGCAGCACCTTTTCCCCCTGGCAGATAAACCGGAAATGACCGGGTTCAATAATCCCGGCATGCACGGGTCCGACCCCTACTTCATGCAGGTCGTGACTGTCAATCCGGTAAAAAGGGTATTCATCCATTCCCGATAACAAATCAGCACGGTCGAATGGAAACCTGACCGGTTTCATCCAAGGATGCCCTTCGAAAACGATACCGAATTGTTCATGTATCTCTCTTTCAAAAATATGGAGGGCTGGAATCTGAGGGGTCAGGGAAGGAATTATTCTGGTATTCCCGGAAATAAAATGTGAGAGAATATGTATCTGTTGTTTCCGGTCATCTGCAACTAAGGCAATACATCGAAAGCCATCAGCATGCGGCAGGCCGAAATAATGCAGGCAATGATGATGGTCCACAGAGAGCAGTTCTGACATACCTCTCACAAATTCCGGATAATCAAGTTCCGGAATTGATTTCAAAGGAATGCAGGATAAATTCTCAACAGACAGATATTCGCTCATTTCAGAATGATTTAAAGACTGATCCCGGCTGCTCTGTATATCAACCGGTACAGAAAATCCGGATGTATGAAACACAAGGCAATGGTAATAGCCAGTAAAAAGTACTGTGTGATGGTTTCTGAGGGGATGACGTACCTGCCATCCACATAGGTTCGTTCGTTTTCCATATACAGCAAGGGCAGTATCCTTGAGAAAATGCCATAAATCACAAGCGTAAGAAGCGCCACCACAAGGGCAAACAATACCCATTTACCGGCGGCAGCCATATGGCTGAACAGTATCCATTCGGGAACAAAGAGGCCCGAAGGAGGAATAGCTGTAAGTACAACAGTGCCTGTCAGCATAGCGATTGCTCCGGCCGGATGGATATGCATGTACCCGCCAGTTTTTCCAATACGGTAGGTTTTCAGTATTCTGTGAGCCTGTCCGAGTTGAAAAAATACGGCTGATTTTGCAAAGGAGTGGATCAGTACCTGTAGAATAGCAGCCACGATGCCAGCTCCGCCTATACCCAGGCCGATGGCTGCCAGTCCCATATGTTCTAAGGTGGAATAGGCAAACATACGCTTGTAATTTTTTACCCTTAGCATGTATATGGCTGCTATCGCAACCGAAACTACGCCGGTTAGTACCATTACATGTCTGCTCCAGGCTGCAACCGGTGTGAGAGCATAAACCTTATATAACCGGAAAATGGAAATGAAACCTGCATTCACCATGGCGGTGGATATGAACGCACTGGCAGGGGCAGGGGCAACATAGTTGGCATCGATTCCGATGGTGTAGAGTGGAAAAATTTCCATCTTGGCGCTGTATCCGATCAGCACAAAGAGAAAGGCCAGTTTGAGATATAATGGATTGGCCTGCTGTAAGGCTGTTCCCAGGGAGCTGAACGACATATCCGCAGAAAGTGCGGATTTCAGTGTAAGGCTGACGAAAAGAATACCGATATATGCCAGGGCAATACCAACTGAACTGATGAATACATACTTCCAGGTAGCCTCCAGCGCCCTTATGGTTCGGTTATGATATATCAGCGCAGCTACGCTCAACGTGGTGGCTTCCAGAAAAACCCAGTTTACGGTAAGGTTAGCAGACGTATAAACTCCTGTAAGGGATGTCACAAGGGCGATAAAACCGGCATGATATATTGAACAACTTGCAGAGTTGCATTGGCTGAGCAAACGATTGGAATGATAAAACATAAACAGGGCGAGCAGAAAGAGGATGGAAACAAAGATAACCGACAGCTCATCCAGTTCGAAAAACAGGCTGACCTGATGCCCCCTGTTCATGATGATCCACAGGGTAATAAACAATTGAACGGCCAGGAACAGGCCAGCAATAACCATGCTGAGCGTTTTTCGTCTGAAAAACAGAACCAGTCCTGTGCATATCGCACCTGTAGCGAAATAAGCTATCATCATACAAATCAGTCTTTCAGTTGAGATAGATCTTCACTTTCCATAGACTCTGTGGCTCTTCCTATGCGAGTGGCAAAAGCGCCAAGAATCAGCACGCTGATGAAAATATCCAGCAAAATGGCTGTATTGATCAGCATAGGCATTTCATTTCCTATAGTGAGTGAAAACAGGAACACGGCATTTTCGAGTACCAGAAATCCGACCAGGTGAGAAAATATCTTTTTATGGGTAATGATCAACAGCAGCCCTGTGAACATGGCAAACAACGAAACGGTAAGATATAGCCTGTCCACTTCCGTATTTCCCAGTGAAACTGCCGTGATGTAACTAAGTAATAGTAAGGCGGATGCCAGGATGATGGCATAATAGCCGGGAAGAGCTCTTTTATGAACCCTGGGGAACTTCATTTCACGGATGATCCTCATTAACAGAAAAGGTACCAGTATGGTTTTAAACAGGACTGTTTCAGCAATAATGAAAAGCAAATTGGCGGTACTGATCTTTTCCAGTTCAATTACAGATATGGCGAAAAGAAGGAACCCCTGCATTCCCGTGAGAATGGCATAGGTCCGGAAGCGCTCGGTGATGGTGAAATAAATGAGCGTCAATGAAAAAGCAAGAATGAGTATAGTCGTCATTTCATTGCAAGGTTAAAAGGGCCAGGATAAGCACCAATAAGGCTATTGCGCTGATTGTCAGGATGTATTGGAAATTCTTATTCAACCGGTTACGTGCTTTGAATGATTCGAGTATGCCTACGGCAATTCCTGTGAAGGCCAGAATGCCAAAGGCGGCTGCGATTTGTACCGGAAGTTGCCAGTTTGCAGGAATAATGCTTCCCGCCATCAGGCTGCTGAAAATGCCGTATTTCAGAAATGAGGCAATCTGCACCATGGCAAGGTCAATGCCGCTTAAGTCAAGAACCATTACCTCGTGTATCATGGTAAGTTCCAGGTGTGTGCGGGGATCATCCACAGGAATCCGGCTGTTCTCCACCAGCATGATATTGAACAGGATATAGGCCCCCAGTAAGGCAGCAAAATAATATCCCAGGTTGAAAGTATCACCGGAGCTGAATATCGAAACAAAAGAATCATGGCCCGTAATAAGGGCAAGAGCCCCAACCAGGAGGAAAAATGCCGGTTCGGCGAGCATTCCGTATAATGCTTCGCGGCTTGCACCCATTCCTTCAAAACTGCTGCCTGCATCGAGCGCGGCAATGATCATCCAGAATCTTGATAACCCCAGGATGCAGGCAAAGAAAACAAAATCATAGGAAAATGACAGGAGCCCGGGTTTGCCTGCAAAGGGGATGAAAAAGGCCGATAGCAATACCGAAGCCAGCACAACCGAAGGGGCCACCTGCTGCACAGCGCCGGAGGTATTACTGAAAACATTCCCTTTTCGCAGCAGAAGCCTTACATTGTAAAGATGCTGGAACATTCCGGGTCCCTTCCGTCCCGCACTGATGCTTCTTGTCCTGGCAATAAAGCCTGGAATAAAAATGGCGCCGGCGATCACAAGCAAAATCGGGTACATCGTTATAAAAGATTAAAAAGAGAAAGAATGAGCACGGCAATAAGAAACAACAGAGCGTACAGCACATAATGATGCATCTTCCCGGTTTGAAGCACAGCAAGCCTCCGCATCATGCCTGTAATGAATCGGCCAGGGGCGTCAATGACTTTTTCCTTGATACCATCGCTGCTGTGAACCTCATAGGTGCGGTTGTCAGGGAAAATGTCCTTTTCTTCAATTCTTTGGTAATGCTGTTTCTGGCTGATCAGTGGACTGGAAAGCTTTGCATAGTCCGAAGCAAAAGAAGTCGATGTATATTGCATGGCCGGGTTGCCTGCCGTATATCCGCAACCCCAGGTTGGCCCGGATTTGATGCTCCTGCCGCTCAGAAGCAGTTTGCGAACCAGTAATAATGCAACGGTCAGGATGATGAGCAGGCCGCTTATCATTCCGATCAACCCAAAAAGTCTGCCTGAAAACATAGGCATGTCAACCGGTATACTGGTATTGAAGGATGTAACGATCACGGTACCGATCCATCGGATGAAGAACATAGGGACGATCCCGATGAGTACAATGATCAATCCAATGATGAACTGGGGAAGCAACATTCCAACAGGCGCTTCCTCAGGTGTATGTAGCAGCTTACCACGGGTATTTCCCAGGAAGGTGATTCCGAAGGCTTTGGTGAAGCAGAACGCTGCCAGCCCGCCAGTTAGCGCCAGTCCGGCAATGGATAATATGAAAAGAATGATATAGAAAACCTGGTGACTGGCCAGGCCCGAAAAGAGACCGCTGAAAATAAGGAATTCTGATATGAATCCATTGAGGGGGGGGAGCCCTGAAATGGCCATGGACGCCAGCAGAAACAAGCCGGCCGTCATCGGCATTTTCTTCATGATTCCTCCAAGGAGGTTGATATCCCGTGTTCCTGTAGCCGCATAGACCGATCCTGCAGAAAAGAATAACAAGGATTTGAAGAGAGAATGATTCAGAACGTGCAATATCCCACCCGCGAATCCCAGGAAAGCGAGCGCCGGGCTATGCATACCAAGCCCTATCAGACCGGCGCCGATCCCTATGCCGATAATCCCTATATTTTCTATGCTGTGCCAGGCCAGAAGCCGTTTCAGATCGTGTTGAAAGATGGCCTGCATCACGCCGTACAGTGAGCTCATCACTGCAAGGACAAGAATGATTACCCCGGGTACCAGGTAGTCGCCGCTCATGCAACTGATAATCCTCAGGATACCGAAGATGCCCATTTTGATCATGATACCCGACATAATACCTGAAACATGGGTAGGGGCAGCAGGATGTGCCTCAGGCAGCCAGGTATGAAAAGGAATAAATCCCGCTTTCACTGCAAAACCAACAAAAAACAACCAGAAAGCCACCTGGCCTCCAGGTTCCTGCAAATATACCTTCAAGCCATCGAAGCCTGGAACGCCTGTTTTTGCTTCCACCAGGATAAATCCTGCAAGAAGGAACAGGAATCCAATGTGCATTTGAATGAGGTAATTGATACTGGCCTGGATGATGGTTCTCTCCTTGCCATAATAAATGACCAACACAAACGAGGAAAGCGTCATGATCTCCCAGGCAATGAGAAATGGCATGCCTTCCCTGACCACACTGATCGACAACATGGCAAAATACAGCCAGAGATATGAGAAATAATGCAATGACCTGGTCGTGAGTGGTACAGAGGCATGATCATTCTTTAGGTATCCGGGCGCATATAAAAGCCCCATCAGCATGGTAAAAAAGATCATGCAGATAAACAGGGCTCCCATGGGATCGAGTACGATATTTATTCCACCCGTCAGGGAGCCTGAATAGGTATAAGGCACCTGCAGGCCCGAAACAATAACCTGTATAGCCGGTGTTACCGCGAATATGGCTGTAACAGCAAAAAGAACAAAGGTCAGGTAATATTTCGCCCTGCCATGAAAAACGAAAAGGAAAAAAGATAAAAATAATACTGCAACGAAAATGGTTTCCATTTTTGAAAAAAAACATGCAAAGATAGAAATAACCTTTCAGAAATCTAAATGAAATACAATTGTTGCTCTAAGGTAAACATAAATGTGTTGGTATATAAGAAATTGTATTTACTCTTTTTAATGAATCCGATTTAAAATTAGAATATGATGTTATTATATGGCAGGCATTTTTCGTTGCAGGGCAGAAATATGGAAAGGGCTTGCTAATTATTCCTAACTTGCAGGCCTGAAATGCAATCAGGAATACCTTGGTAATTGCTTGTATAGCTGTAATATATGAATGAGATACTCGACACCCGTTTAATGCATCCCGCCGATCAGATTGTACTGGTGATAGGCAGAATATATAAACGCGGATTGACGACCACTTCGGGGGGAAATATTTCGGTAATTGATGAAAACGGGAATATTTGGGTAACTCCTGCAGGTATTGACAAAGGTTCACTCACACGGGATGATATTGTATGCGTGCAACCTGAAGGAGTGGTGAAAGGGAAGCACAAACCTTCTTCAGAGTTTCCTTTTCATAAGGCAATTTATGAGGCAAGGCCGGATATCCAGGCGATCATTCATGCTCATCCACCCGCGTTGGTGTCGTTCAGTATTGTACGTAAGATTCCGGACACCAATACCATCTCACAGGCAAAGCATGTTTGCGGTCCCATTGGATATGTTGATTATGCCCTGCCGGGGAGCAATACACTGGGAGCTAAAATAGCACAGGAGTTCAAAAAAGGGTACCTTGCGGTAATTCTTGAAAACCATGGAACAGTGGTGGGAGGAAATGATCTGAATGATGTATTTCAGCGGTTTGAAACGCTCGAATTCTGTGGTCGTTCGATTATTTTCGGTAAAAGTATTGGCCATCCCGTATCGCTTTCAAACGAACAGATCGGGGAATTTGAAGCACAGATTCCAGTGCTGTTGCCGGAAAATAACAAAACATCATACCCTTCCGATGAACGGGAAATCAGGTCAGTCATTTGCACTATCGTCAAACGGGCATGTGAACAGGGACTGATGATCAGTTCCTATGGCACGGTTTCGGTTCGGTGGAAAGGTGATGATTTTCTGATTACTCCAACCAATATACCCCGGTGGGACCTGCAGCCCGAGGATATTGTGCAGATCAAAAGCAGCCGGAGGGAAGCCGGCAAAATTCCAAGCCGATCCGTATGGCTTCACCAGGAAATCTACCGCAGATTTCCCCATATCAATTCTGTGGTCATTACCCAGTCGCCCTACCTGATGGCCTTCAGCGTTACGCATAAAACTCTCGATGTGCGTACCATTCCGGAAAGCTGGATTTTTCTGCAGGATGTCCCCAGTGTGCCTTTTGGAGCCCACTTCACTGGAAGATTGGAAATCCTCGACTTGCTGGCCAGGAAGAGCCCGGCTGTGATCATTGAAAACGATTCTGTACTGGTAACCGGCGACAAACTTCTTCAGACTTTTGACAGGCTCGAGGTGGCTGAATTCAGCGCCAAATCGCTTGTTCTTGGCGCTTCCATAGGAGATATTATCCCGATCAATGATTCCCAGGTGGAAGAACTCAGAAAAGCGTTTCTTAAATGAAATGTTAAATACCCTCGTTATCATTTTTATAAGAGACAGCATAAAAACCTTCTGTATCAATAGCTTTGGCATGTTCCTTGTTACCTGAAACATATAACGATCCGGATTTTTTTAGATCTGCTAATCAAATCTGGTTACCGATCAAACAAAATACTGAATGCATATGCGTAAATTGATAATCCTGACAATGCTCCCGCTGATGATGTATTCATGCGCCGGAAGAAAGGCCATCAGGCTGTTTAACGGGAAAAACCTTGATGGCTGGTATACCTATATCGAAAATAAAAGTAAAAACTCTGATCCCGACAGCGTTTTCACTGTACGTAATGAGATGCTGCATATTTCCGGAAAAGAAAAAGGCTACATGGCTACCCTCAAAGACTTCAGGGGATTCCGTCTGGTCGCTGAATTCAAGTGGGGCAGCGATACCATCCATTCAGATGAACCGCCTATCCCTGGCACCGGAATCATGTACCATGTATGCGATACCTGCTCAGACAGGATCTGGCCTGCAGGTATTGAATGCCTGCTTGAACCTGCTCATTGCGGAGACTTCTGGCTGCTTGGAGGAGTGGATATGTACACAAAAAATGAATGGGAGAAGGCATGGAAAATGAAGCATATTCTTCGGACAGAAAACTTCGAAAATCCAGGTGATGCCTGGAATACCATAGAAATCATTTCCAGGGACGACATCATGAGGCATTATATCAATGGCAAAATGGTCAATGCCGGTGAGTACTCCACCGCCAGGCACGGCAGAATACTGATTCAGTCCAATGGCAGGGAAATGATCTTCAGAAAGATTGATATCTACCCGTTTTGAACCGGTCTCTACCTTCTCTTCACGGATTTGCATTCCTCAAGATATAATTGTCATCTGATTGAGTCATTTCAATTACAGGGTATCCTGATCACTATCATATGTCAGATTATTCCATTGAATTTCACTACTTTTGCGAAATATATAGGTGCAGATGAAGTTACCCACCAAATATGCTCCTGCCGAACGAAAGCAGGAAAAGGAAATCAAGGCTGAACATGATATGATCCTCAGTTCGGGATTTTACAAGGAACTGCTGGATTCCCTTCCCAACCTGGGAGCTATCCTGAATGAGGAAAGGCAGACTGTATATGCTAATAAAGATTTGCTGGATTTTTTTGGTATTGAATCTGTTGTCCATATCCTTGGTGACAGGCCTGGTGAGATATTGGGATGCCTGCACAGCACTCTTGAACAGGGTGGATGCGGTACCAGTGAATACTGTCGCTTCTGCGGAGCCGTTAAAAGCATAATGAAAGCACAGGAATCAGGGGAAAAGACAACCGATGAATGCCGCATTTGTGCTGAACACAATGGAACGCCGGTTAATTATGACCTCAAAATCACTGCCAGTCCGGTAATACTCAACAGACACAAATATACCATCATAACCCTTTCCGATATCAGTAATGACAAAAGAAGAAGGGTACTGGAAAGGATTTTCTTTCACGATATCCTTAACCTTTCCGGAAGTCTCAGAGGCATGATTTCGCTCCTCCAATCCGACAGGCAAAAATTTATGAAGGACGATTTCCTCAATGCCATAGCTCTTCTTTCCGATCAGATCAACGACGAAATCCTGGCTCAACGGCAACTACTCGCAGCTGAAAACAATGATCTTTCAGTTCAGTATACGGATTTCTCTCTCCGGGGGTTTTTGCAGCAGTTATATGCTTCAATGAAGCCCTGGGCTGAAAATTTGGGCAATAAGCTGCATATGGATCGGGAAATACCTGAAATATCAGTTTATTCAGATAGAACGCTGCTACACAGGGTGCTTGTAAACACTATTAAAAATGCCGTAGAAGCTTCAGAAAGAGGCGACGCAATTAATATCGGAGTACAAGTAAAAGAAGGTGCCGTAGCTTTCTGGGTGAACAACCCAATGGTCATGCCCGATGACGTCAG
Organism: Bacteroidota bacterium; assembly: GCA_021812865.1. Taxonomy (GTDB): domain Bacteria; phylum Bacteroidota; class Bacteroidia; order Bacteroidales; family JAAYUG01; genus JAKAMP01. The sequence goes on from JAKAMP010000003.1 coordinate 10,170, forward strand.
ATTACAGATTTTCCAGCGATCGTTCTCAACCAAAGGCGGAGGGCGGGGAATTGGCACCTACAGCATGAAACTGCTCACTGAAAAATATCTTCATGGGGAAATTCATTTCACCAGCACGAATCCCAACGGAACCACCTTCTATATTGAAATTCAAAATAGCCGGGGAAATCAATAAACCAGGATTTTTTTCCTCTTCTGTATTCCTGCCAGCTACGTTGCATTGGGCATTCCATAGACACAGTCCTTATGAAAAGCTTGCATAGTATTGCAGAGAGATATATTATTTTTCATTTTACAAGGATGTGGTATTTTTGCCTTTTTCAAGCCACTGATTGAATGAGATGACGAAACGCTATTTGGCCGCATTGTTTTGGCTTGTTTGTTGCACGTTTGAATTGTCGGCTCAGCCCTATTTCCAGCAAAGGGCCGATATGACCATCAGGGTTAGGCTGGACGATTCCCTTCATATGCTTAATGCCTGGGAGAAAATTCACTATGTTAATTATTCTCCTGATACCCTGCGGTATATTCTTTTCCATTTATGGCCAAATGGGTATTCAAGCAACTCAACCATGCTGGCGAAGGAGCAATTCCGGGGAGAAGGCAAAAAGGTTCTGTTTGATGATCCCGACCGCAGAGGCTATATCGATTCCCTCGATTTCTTGGCAGGCACCTGTCATCTCCGGTGGGAATCCTATGAGGGGCAACCCGACATATGCAGGGTATATCTGGCAATTCCGCTTGCACCTGGCGACAGCGTGGATATTACAACACCCTTTCGTGTAAAAATTCCCCTGGGTGTGACTTCTCGCCTCGGACATATTGGCGAATCCTACCAGATCACGCAATGGTATCCCAAACCTGCAGTATATGACCGGAATGGATGGAATGCCTTTCCCTATTTGAATCAGGGCGAATTCTATTCTGAATATGGCCGTTATGAGGTTAGCATCACCCTGCCTTCAAATTATGTAGTCGGCGCCACAGGGAACCTTCAGGACAGGGATGAGCAGAGATGGCTGAACAGGCTGGCCGGCGAAACATCTGGCATTGAACAGTTCGACAGCCTGCAGCTCGGATTTCCGGAATCTTCTTTCCGACTTAAAACCCTGCATTACATTGCGCCCGATGTTCATGATTTTGCATGGTTCGCCGATAAGCGATTTCATGTGCTGAAAGGAAGTGTTATCCTTCCGGGGTCAGGCAAAAAAGTGAATACCTGGGTGATGTTCACCAATGGTGAGGCTTCAAAGTGGATCAAAGCCATTTCATATGTGAATGATGCGATCCGATACTACTCGAAATGGATTGGTGATTACCGGTACGACAATTGCACGGCGGTGGAAAGTGCCCTGAGCGCGGGAGCCGGTATGGAATACCCGGGCATTACAGTTATCGGATCTGCACCGAATGACATCATGCTCGAGGATGTGATCATGCACGAGGTTGGGCACAACTGGTTTTACAGCGTTCTGGGCTCCAATGAACGGCGCTTTCCCTTTATGGATGAGGGTATAAACACTTTCTACGAAATGCGGTACTTCGAAACCAAATACCCCACCCTGAAGATGTACCAGGCGCTGTTTGACAACGAACGTCTTGCCCGGTTCCTTAAAATTGAAGAGTTGCCTATGCGTAGTATGCAGGAGTATGCATTTCTTTTTACAGCCCGTGAAAACCTTGAACAACCGCTCAACCTGGCAGCTCCCGACTACAGTCGGTTGAACTACGGTACCATGATCTATTTTAAAACCGGAATTTGCTTCTATTACCTGAGAAGTTATCTTGGCGATTCCCTTTTCGATTCGACCATGCAGGATTATTACAGGAAATGGAGCTTTAAGCATCCCCAACCGGAGGATATCCATGCGGTCTTCAGCACGCATGTTTCAACCGACCTGTCGTGGTTTTTTTCCGACCTGCTGGGTACTACAAAGAAACTTGACTATAGCCTGGAAAGGATCAGAAAAGGAAAAGTACTGATCAGGAACAGGGGCCAGATGGTTTCCCCTCTGGTACTGGCCGGCATGCAGGGCGATTCGGTGCATTTTCAGAAATGGGTGGAAGGGTTCAGTCACCGGCAATGGGTTCAACTTCCTTCCCTTAGCTATACAGAACTGAAAATCGACCCCCTTCATGTCATGCCCGAACTCTACCGGATGAACAACAACCTTCGCCACAGGAGGCTTTTCCCCAAGGCAGACCCTTTGCAGATTCAGTTGCTGGCGACTATAGAAAATCCGGAGAAGCAAACCATAATGGTTCTCCCAGTACCGGGATACAATGCATACAACGGATTTATGGCTGGTCTCATCCTTCATAACGGTTTCATCATCAGGAAAAAAATCGAGTATGCCCTCATTCCGCAATATGGGTTCCGGGATAAGCATTTTGCCGGTACCGGAAGGCTCCTGTTAAATTTTACCCCTTACAGTGAGCTGATCAGGCTGGCTACTGTATCACTGGAAGGTCGTCAGTATGGTGCAAATGGAGATAAAGACTACAGAAGAGTATCGGCAGGGTTGAATATCTGTTTCAGGGAAAAGACAATGAACAGCCAGATTCGTCACCGTGTATTCCTGTATGGATTGGCTGTATCGGATATTTCTGCTATTCTGCAGGGAAAACCATCTCCTATGAAATATCATGCGCTGGCAGGCTACGACTTACAGAAGGTGGGCAGGCTCGATCCGTGGAAACTGCATACCGTAGTAGAATCGGGCAGGGGATATGCCAGGATTTCAACCGAATTCATTTGGCAGGTACAATATGCCGGGGGACACAGTGGTCTCGATTTCCGGGCTTTTGCCGGCACGATGGCGGGATCTTTCCCTGCCCATCCTGAGTATGGTTTTGCAGCTGGCAGCAGGAACGGCAGGGAGTTGTACTTATACGACGGTATATATGCCGACCGTTTTTCGTCGGCCGGAAATTCCATTCTCTCCCGACAGGTTTCCTTAACCGATGGGGGCCTGATTTCCCCGCAGAACGATTCAATAGGATATGGGCGCAGTGTGGCGTCTCTTTGCATTGCAGCCGGCTTTCCCGGCAAAGCAGGCAAAATACCCCTGAAAGGATTCGTAAGTGCAGCTCTGCTAGACCGCGCCGGATATTCCGCTGACCCTTTCTTCTTTGAAGCGGGTATCAAAACCGGAGTCTGGAAATTTCTCGAAATATATATACCACTGGTGACTTCGGGCAATATCTCAGCGTTCAATCCTTCCGTAAAATCCCGTATAAGGTTCGTGTTCAACCTCAGTACGTTGGATCCATTGAGAATCAGGGAAAAACTGATCAATGAGTTCTGAGTATCTTCAAAACAATGCCTAATTAAGCATAAGCGTTCTCCGGAGGGAGAGGATCAGAGTTTAAACCCTAATATAAGGATATCGTCAACCTGGAATTCGTTTTGGGATTCAGGTTTTGATGTGTTAATCCACTCATCGAGCGTCGATTCCAGCATTGCCTGTTGTTTGTCGAGCGTTTTGCCGTCAAGCGAAAGCAGCAATTCTTTGAAACGTTTGCGGTTGAATTTCTTGCCCGAAACACCTCCCCATTGGTGTATATATCCGTCAGTGAACAGGTAGAAGATATCATCCGGATGGAAGGATATGTGGTGGTTGGTAAAGGGAAGATGGTCATTGGGATAAACCCCGATGGGCATCTTGTTCCCTTCATATGTTTCCAGGCTGGGTTCGCCATTTTTGTCGTGCACCAGCTGGTAAAGCGTATGATAGGCGCCAGAATAGTCCATTACAGTTTCGTTATCCCTGAAAATGCATAGGCCGAGGTCCATCCCGTCGAGCGTAAGATTATGGTCGCTGCCCTGGCGCAGGGCTGTTTTGACATTATCGCGAAGGGTATTCAGTACAGTGGATGCATCGATGGCTTCATCGGCAAGACCATTGATGATTTCATTCAGCAGGGTGATTCCCAAAACACTCATAAACGCCCCCGGTATTCCGTGGCCCGTACAATCAGCCACGGCAAGAAATGAAAGATTTTTTCTTTTGCGGAACCAGTAAAAATCGCCACTCACGATATCTTTGGGCCGGTATAAAATGAAATGTTCTCTAAGGTGCTGCGACAGCAGATGGGGTGGAGGCAGCATGGACACCTGGATATGATGCGCATAGGTAATGCTGTCGGTCAGCTCCTGCTGTTTAATTGTCAGTTCCTGTTCGGCGGTTTTTATTCGCGTTACATCTGCATCAATGGCAATGATCTTCTGGAGGTTCCCGTTTTCATCCAGAATGGGAGTGAGGGTGGTATGGATCCATATTTCTCTCCCCTTGCGGGTTACCGTATAATTGGAATATGTAAAGGATTCCTTTTTCCTTACTGCTTCTGCAACCGCTTCCCTAATATTCGGATGCAAACTTGCTGTAAAGAAATTGGAGGAATATCGGTGCTTGAATTCTTCGAAACCAATGCCAAGCATCCTGGAAAATCCATCATTAACCCATTCAATTTCGCCGTCGGCATTGGCAACAATGACCGAGTTGTCAGTCTTTGAAGCCACAATCGATAATTTCATCAGCTCTTCGTTGGTCTGTTCCAGGGCAAGAGCCTGTTCCCTTAAGATGGCCCGCTGATGTTCTATTTCCTGGTTTCTCTGATACAACTCCTCGTTCGTCTTTCTCACTTTTCTGTTTTTCCTGGTGTAAATAATCATAAAGTATACAATGAAGCCCACAGCGAGCATAAGAAGATAAATAATTATCCGCTGAATGTTTCTTTCGCGCTGAACAGTTTCAATTTCCTTCTGCTGTTGTATGGTTTTATACCGTGTTTCCATCTCTGCAGCCTGTCTCCTCGATTCCTCATCGCTTCTTTTCAACTGCAGACTATAGTATTTTTCAAGGTTTACCAATGCATTGCGGTAGTCCTTAAGAGAATCATACGATTGAGAAATGGATTTGAAATTGAGTTCCTTCAGGTAATCATAATGATTGGTTTCACATATGTCCATGCTCCTGTTGCATGAGTCAATCGCAGCCCTGTAATACCCCATCTGCCTGTTCAGATCGCCAATATTCAGCAACGAAGTAGCAAGACCTTCTTTGTTCCCCATATGTTGATCGATACGGTAGGATCTTACATAATACTCATAAGCCTGCGGAAAATCCTTCATCTCTTTCTCATACAGCACGCCAATATTGTTCAGAACAGAACTGATGCCGGCGCTGTCGCGCAATTCTGTTTTGATCTGAAGGGCCCTCCTGAAATAACTCATACTTTTTCGTGAATCTATGCGCGCGAACACAATTCCCAGATCGTTATATATTTTGCCTATATCTGAACGTTTTCCGGCTTTCTCATATATTTTCCAGGCGTCCATTAGATACCTCACCGCCTTCATACTGTCGTGCTGGTAATAATAGGCTTCCCCTAAAATACATAGCGCAGCGGCGCGCAGGGTATCATTGCCTGAGCCGGATGCTTCCCTGAGAAGACTGTCTGCATAAATAATGGCTTGTGAGATATTTCCGAGCAAAGAAGACTTCGACTTTTCAAGCAGGGCTGACATTCGCTGCTGGTAAGTTGAATGGAATGTACTGTCAACCGAAGAAAATGCCTGCGGACTTGCTGTAAAAGCCAGTAAGACAAACAATAGGGTTATCCTGCGATAGATAGGTGTCATCGGACCTTGGTTGCTGCTTCTAAAATAAGCATAATGCCGAAATATTGCAACATCAGGGTGACATCCGCTTTACAAAAAACTTATACGGGATATCTTGTTTCACTTGTTTGATAATGAATGCAATCCTTGGATAACTCTCCTTGTTTTTATAATTTTTCTGCATTGAAAATATATTTGAAAAGTTTTCAGCAATGATGATAATTGCGGGACTGGCTACCCGGGTAATGGATGATTTTCAATATGATATATGCCAGATCATAAAAATGAGTAATTCCCGGATTGAAAATTGTTGAATGTGATTTTTGTAAACCCGGCAAATGCACATCATCTGGCCTGTTAAAATCAAATCATTGCAATTATCCGGAAATTGTTACTTTTGTAGGTAATTAACCTTATGAACCATGCAGGCCTCTTCTCCTGAAACGCTAAGGGACATATTTGAAAGAAGCTGTAATGAGTATGCTAAGTATGTTTGTCTGGGGTACACCGATGAGACTCCATTGACATACCAGCAATTTAAAAAGGCAGTCTTGTATGTGCAGGATATGCTCATTGAACGGGGCATCGCTAAGGGAGACCGGGTTGCCATCCTGAGTCAGAATATGCCAAACTGGGGGGTGGCATTTTTTGCCATCACCACTATGGGCGCCGTATCTGTACCCATATTGCCTGATTTTGCTCCGGGGGAGATTCACAATATTCTGGATCATTCCGGCTCCAAAGGTATATTTGTATCACAGCGACTGCAAGCCAAGATTGATACGTCCAAAATCCCCGGTAGTTTTTTTGGAATCAGCCTCGATGATTTCAGCCTGTTGCCAGGCCTTTCAAAAGATACAGCCGATCATGCTCTGGCAACCGAATTCCCTGGGGCAACCAGGAATGAGCTGGTGGGCGATGATATTGCTTCGATCATATACACTTCCGGAACAACCGGCCGTTCCAAAGGCGTAATGCTTACCCATACCAATATTGTTTTCAATGCAGTGAAAGTACTTACCATTCAGCCGGTAGTGAGCAGTGATGTATTTCTCTCGGTACTGCCTCTTTCTCATGCTTATGAAAATACGCTGGGTTTAATTGTCCCGGTAATGCAGGGCGCTTCGGCTTTTTATCTGAAAAAGCCTCCCACAGCCTCCGTGCTGATCCCTGCATTGCAGGAGATACGGCCAACCACCATGCTCACGGTGCCCATGATCATGGAAAAGATATACAAGAGCCAGGTGCAGGCAAAGTTTACAGGAAACGCTGTCATGCGCGTTTTGTACGCTTTTCCTCCTGTCAGAAAGATATTTCACCGGTTAGCAGGGAAAAAGCTTATGCACGTCTTTGGTGGCAGGCTGAGGTTCTTTGGCATTGGAGGTGCCAAACTCGATGCTGTAGTGGAGAGATTTCTGAAAGAAGCCAGGTTCCCTTATGCGATTGGGTATGGCCTCACCGAAACCGCTCCGCTGCTAGCTGGTTCCAATCCCGGGCAAACCGTTCTGAAGGCTGTCGGTCCGGTTATGGAAGGGGTTGAGCTTAAAATTGCCAATCCGGATCCCAAAACCGGAATGGGTGAAATTCTTGCCAAAGGTAAGAATGTGATGAAGGGCTATTTCCTGGAGCCGGATCTCACAGCCGAAGCTTTTACGGCCGACGGGTGGTTCAAAACGGGTGACCTGGGGAGTTTTGACAGGAAAGGGAACCTGCAGATAAGGGGACGCCTTAAGAATATGATCCTTACCGCTACCGGTGAGAATATTTATCCGGAGGACATCGAATCACTCATCAATAATTTTCATTATGTGGTTGAATCCATCGTGATCGAGAAAAAAGGGAAACTCGTTGCCCTGGTGCATTTCGACGCAGAGGCCCTTCATAAACAATTTGAAGACCTGAAAGAAGATGCAAGGAATTATATAATGGAGAAAATTAATACTCTCCAGGAA
>JAKAMP010000367.1 GCA_021812865.1 Bacteroidota bacterium
TCAGTCCAATTGTTTTCATGTGACTTGTAATGAAAGTCCCAAGTTACAAAAGATTGGCGATTTAGCCATTGGTTGCCTGAGATTGGTGGTTAGTCCATTTCAAATGAATAGCCAAGCTGAAAAAATTAGCTTCGCATGCCTTCAAAATCGCAAAAAAAATGCCAGGCATTATACCTGGCATCTGATCAAACCTGTGAAAGAAGCTTATTTCTTCTGAGGTTCCTGTTTCTTCACTTCCTTCTTCATGGGCTTAGCTTCTTTCTTTTGAGCCTTTACTTCTTTCTTTTCGCCCTTTACTTCTTTCTTTTCAGCCTTTACTTCTTTCTTTTCAGCCTTTACTTCTTTCTTCTGTTCTTTCTTTTCAGGCTGCTGAGCATACATGGTAACAGTTGAAACTGCAAATAACATAGCCACAGCTGCTGCGAGAACTTGTAACTTTTTCATAATTTAAAAAATTTAATTAAACATTGGGTTTACTAAAAACAATCATTGATCGATTTGTTGCAATTTATAAATTGAACCTATCGGTCAGATTCTGCGAAGTACAGATTTCGCACCAGAAAAGATGAATGGAAGAATAATTAGGGTGATGTAAAGGTATATATTAAATTGGAATATCAAAAATTCTTTAAGAAATTTTAACAAATGCTGCATTTGATTATTAATTTGATACTTACATAATTAAAATTTGAATTTTTGATTTTCCCTTGCCCTTTTCGGCCATCAACGGCTTAAAAATTCATCTGTTTTCTATTTTTCTGGTATGCTGGATCTCTATTTATTCAAAACCACCCAATTCTGGAGGGCATCATTTGAAATAAATGTGTCGCCGCTACACGTGAGCGGATTAGCGTCTCTTAGTTCCCTGGAAATGATCAGATCACTCCTGTAGCCCACTCCCCGGGCTGAATATTTCTGAAATACTGCATCGGTAATGACATCGAAATAGGAAATCATTCTTCCCTGGCGGGTGATGTCGTTAACGATTACCGATATATCAGAATAGGTCTGGTTGCTGAAATGGGTTCCCAGCTGCTGCCCCTCTGTTACCAGGTCGTTTACCAGCAGTGGGGAGGAAAGGTTAATATGGAAAATGGAGAAACGGAAAGCCGGGTAATCCTTCGATTCGATTTCCACTTTGAAACCAGCCCACTCCTGCTCAACCCGGGTCACCGTCCCGCTAACCGGGGCATATACCCGGATTTTTGTCCAGTCAACCCAGCCGTATGGTTCAAAATAATGCTTCATGCTGCGGCAATGCTCAAAGGCATCGGAATAATCATGCCCCACGGAAGACCTGAACATGGAAATGCGGTAAATGGAATCCAGATCAATATAATTGGTGCTTACAAATTTGGGAATGCCTTGTTTATCAATGTCCCATATATCCGAGGGGGTGGTGGGTCCATCCGATTTCTTATGACAGGAGGGCAGAAAAAACACAATGAGTACACAGGCCAGTATAACGCTGCAAAAGGCCCACAGGACTGCAAGTTTCTGCCTGCGGCATACAAATTCAGTCCGGTTGAGTTTTGCCTTCATAATAAAAGAATGCATTACTATGGCATATTGGCTAAACAGATTTATATAAATATACGAAAAAAAAGGGCTGAAGGCAAGCTGCCGGTTAAGTCAACTGCCTTCCCCATCAGAGAAATTATCAGTCATATTCAGCAATACCCTGAGGTTTCGCTACAGACTATTGCTAAAATCTTTTCAGGGTTTCATTAAAAAAACCTTCAAAATATAACGATTGATAACTGTAGAATAATCATATATTGAACTTGCCCTGAGTATCTGGCCAAAATCGACACAACAATTAATGAGTTGGGATGCGTTTTTCGCATTCTTCTGGTTAACTTGGCAGGAAAAAGGTTTGGCATTACAGCGCTGACCGCTCACTTAACCATTTCATAAAAAGCTCATCTTTTGCAGATCATATCATAAAAAAATTGCGCCTATGAATAATTCAGGAATCTTTTGGGGGAAAAGCTTAAGACAAGCGGTTTGCGGCATGTTGATTTTCACCCTTTCGGTTAGTACATTATCCGCTCAGACCCCAGGCAAAATGGCATCCGGCACATTGCTTCCGAACGGCTGGAAACTCACGCCTGCCGGGGAATCCTTGCCGCTGGGCGACCTTCCCCTGAACATAGCTGTCGACAAGGCTGGCAAGCTGATCGCGGTAACAAATAACGGACAGAGCACGCAGACGGTCGAACTGATCGACCCGGTAAAAAAACGCGTTCTCGATACTATTGTAATGGGTAAATCATGGCTTGGGCTGGCTTTTTCGGATGATGGAAAATACCTTTATGCCTCCGGGGGCAACGACAACTGGATTGTCCGCTTTTCTGTTAAAAACAAAAAGCTGCAGCCGGTGGATACACTCGTTCTGGGTAAGCCCTGGCCGGAGAAAATATCCGTGGCAGGTATTGCCGTGGACGATTCAAAAAATGTGCTCTATGCAGTAACCAAGGAAAATAATACCCTGTATCTCATCGATACCAAAACCAGGGCGACGATATGGCGACTCCCGCTCGGAGGAGAAGGCTACACCTGCCTTCTTTCGCCCGACCGGAATGAACTGTACATATCCTGCTGGGCCTGCAGAAAAATACTGATCCTCGACACCAGGAAAAGGGAAATCTCCGGCGCCATTCACGTGGGAAGCCATCCCAACGACATGTGTATCACCGAAGACGGCAAATTTCTATATGTGGCCAATGCCGACGATAATTCTGTATCGGTTATCGACCTGAAAGCAAAGAAAGTGATCGAAGTGCTGAATACGGCCCTTTACCCGAATGCCCCGGCAGGTTCCACTACCAACAGCGTAGCCCTGGATGAAGATGGAAAAACCCTTTATATTGCCAATGCCGATAACAACTGTCTTGCGGTTTTCGACGTTAGTCAGCCGGGTTCCTCCAAAAGCAAAGGATTTATCCCCACGGGCTGGTACCCTACTTGCGTTCGCGTAATGAATAACCATATCCTGGTGGCCAATGGTAAGGGATTCTCTTCATACCCTAATCCTTACGGACCCAATCCTACCCGGAAAGGCGATGTAGTGGTATACCAGCAGGGGAATGTCACCCGGTCAATCAAGGAACAATACATCGGAGGTCTCCTGAGAGGCGATCTCAGCCTGATTCCCGTCCCCGATAATAAACAGATGGCTTATTATTCCCTCCAGGTATATGCAAACACTCCATACAATAAGGATAAGGAAAGCGATGCCGGAGTGGCCGAAGGAAATCCTGTTCCTTCCCATACCGGACAAGCATCACCCATTAAGCATGTTTTCTATATCATCAAGGAAAACCGTACCTATGACCAGGTTCTGGGTGACATGCCCGAAGGTAATGGCGATACAAGCCTGGTGCTGTTCGGAGAAAAGATCACCCCCAACCAGCATGCCCTGGCCAGGGAATTTGTGTTGCTTGATAACTTTTATGTTGACGGGGAAGTGAGCGCCGACGGCCACAACTGGAGCATGGGCGCCTATGCCACCGACTATCTGGAAAAGAACTGGCCTACCAGCTATGGCGGTCGCGGCGGTTCATACGATGCCGAAGGAACGCGTGAAATTGCCAATAACAAGGATGGCTTTATATGGGATTTCTGCAAACGGTATGGCGTGACTTACCGTACTTATGGCGAGTTTGCCGACGACTACAAACCCAACCTCCCTGTTCTGGCCAACCATTATTGTCCCTATTTTACGAGCTGGGACCAGAGTGTGCGCGATACTGTACGTTTCAATCAGTGGAAACGCGATTTCGACTCCCTGGTGCGCATTGGACATGTACCCCAGCTCAATACGCTCCGGTTCATTAACGATCATACGGAAGGCCTGTCGAAAGGC
>JAKAMP010000368.1 GCA_021812865.1 Bacteroidota bacterium
TCCACATAATACCTGGCCCCGCTTCGCTTCAGCAACATATGATGATTACCAGGTGCGATAAGCGCCCTGCCCCGGATCACGGCATCACCGTCCTCGGCTTCTTTTACATTGATTCTGCATAGTTCATTCAAACGCTCGGCAAACGACCGGGTGAAATTTTCCGGCATATGCTGAACGATCACAATTCCAGGACAATCAGGCGGCATGGAACTCAGAAAAACCTGCAGGGCATCCGTTCCTCCTGTCGATGCACCAACCGAAACCACAATCTCAGTGGTTTCGATCATGCTTCTCGATTTTACCTGCGGAAGGATCGCATCAGCAGAATATTTGGGAGGTACAACCATTTCACTCACTATGGTTCTTCTCCTGATTTTCGACTGGGCAGCGGCCTTTACCGCATCAGTAATCCTGATCTTCGATTCCTCGATGAATACTTTGGTGTTCATCTGGGGTTTGGTAATGATTTCCACTGCGCCATATTCCAGAGCTTTCAGACCGGTTTCTGTCCCTGTGGAAGTAAGGCTTGAAATGACAACCACAGGAATGGGATGCTGAGACATCAGTTTTCGCAGGAACGTGAGTCCATCCATGCGCGGCATTTCTATGTCAAGCGTGATGACGTCGGGTACTTCGTTTTGTATCTTTTTAACGGCATAGTAAGGATCGGCTGCCACCCCCATTACTTCTATATCGCTGTCTGTTTCCAATATAGAAGCAAGGGTCTGCCTCACCACAGCAGAATCATCAACAATAAGTACTTTGATCTTTTGTTTCATGCAGAACCCGATTAAGAATTAACATTTGGATAACCTGCAGTCTGCTTTTGAATAAATTTATGCTTTACTTCCCCTGTCTCTGTATTGTACTGTATTTTCCTGCCTAGCTTTCCTCCCACGCTCTGGCTGATTACAGGAATTTTCAGTTCATCCAGCATCCGGAATGCAATCTCAGAATTCCTTTCCCCAATGTGGAACTGCTTGATGTTGGTTTCTATTACCTCACCGCCGCCGAACACCTTGGCTTTCAGGTTTGCAGGATTACTGCCCATGCTCAGCATCTTCTCATAAAGTCGCTCAATGGCAATATTCCCGTATTTTGGCGACGCCAGTCCCTGCCCGTTCCAGAAGGGAAGCATAAAATGATTGATCCCCCCGATTTTCAGAACAGGATCCCACAAACACACCGCCACGCAGGAACCCAGGATGGTGTTCACCAGTGTGGGCGACTTGCTTGCAAACAGCGCAGCAGGGTACAAAAAATGAAATCCTGATGCACCTTCAATTTTTATTCCAAACTCCATGCTGCAGCCTGCTTAAAATACATCCTGTTCATCAAACAAAAATTCATTGCCATCGGAGGAAAAGCCTTCGCTTTCACCTTCCTGCTCAGGCAGGCTCATTAGAAATGACGCTCCCTGATTTACCTCACTATTGATTTCGATTTTCCCATCGAGCAGGTCAATCAGCGCCTTGTTGATGGAAAGGCCCAGTCCATGCCCGCGGTTCAACGAATTGATACCCGAATCGAGCCGTTTGAAACGGTCAAAAATGATCTGCTGGTTTGATTCAGATATACCCGTCCCGTAATCCCTTACCATGAACTTTGCCATGGTGCCTTCATTCCAAATTCTGACCTCAATGATACCGTTTTCGTAACTGAACTTGATGGCATTGCTCAACAGATTAGCCATAATGAGCTTTACCTTTTCCGGGTCGGTTTTGAAATTGAATTTGCTCCCGTCATTGGGCTGGCATTCAAATGAATATTCAAATTTCAGGTTCTTTTTCTTGCCTTCAATCCGAAAACTGTCAATCACGTTTTTGATCATGGGTTTTAATTCAACATTCAGTATCTCAGGAACCACTTCCCCTGCTTCGATTTTGGCCGCAACAAAAATATTGCGGAGCTGAAAATCAAGGTTGAAGGCTTCGGAATGGATCATCGATACCATGGAGATCACTTTCTTCCAGTCCTCTTTCTTGACTGCGAGAATGGTTTTGGATAGTCCTAAAATGGATGTGAACGGATTGATAATCTCATTCGTAATATTCGAAATAAAATGACTTTTCAGCGCTTCTGATTCTTCCAGCTTTTTATTGACTTCTTTCAGTTCTTCTGTGAGTACGCGAAGTTCCTGTATGGTTTTTAGGTTGCCGTCAAACCTTTTTTTGAGTTCTTCGAGTAATTCCTGATCGGTAAGTTTGGTCATATAGGGTGTTTTAGCAGGTTTCATAGTCGGGGATCAGGTTCGCTGGAATATGGTGGGCCTGATTTGTTTCAGTGGCAACCTCATGTTGGTGATCGATTCGGAATGTCCGAGAAAAAAATAGCCGCCGGGTTTCAGTTTTGTGCAGAGTTTGTTGATGACATCTTCCTGTGTGGGCCTGTCGAAATAGATCAGCACATTCCTACAAAATACCAGGTCGAAAGTGTCATGCACCGCGTACACCGGATCCATAAAATTGAGCCGTGCAAAATTCACTTTGTTTCTCAATTCAGGAATGACCCTAACCAGAGCTTTTTCCTGATTTTTGCTTTTCAGAAAATACTTTCTCTTTATTGAAAGCGGAATGGTTTCTGTTCGGTTATCTTTATATATGGCTTCGGCAGCAGATTTCAGAATGCGGGTGGAAATGTCGGTGGCAAAAATAGAATATTCAGGCACCCCGTAACGTTCCCTGAACTCGCTGATGGATATGGCAATGGTATAGGGTTCTTCACCGCTTGAACAACCTGCGCTCCAAACCTTGAACTGCTGGTATTTGTTATCGCTGATGAATTCGGGAAGTACATGGTTCTGCATGAATTCGAAATGCACTGGTTCCCGGAAGAAATCCGTTTTGTTGGTGCTGACTACATCGATCATGTGTATCACTTCATGGTCCTGGCCTTCAGGACTGAAAACATAATCCACATAATCTTTGAAATTGGAAAGGTTCAATTCACGGAGCCTCTTCTGAAGCCTGCTTTGAAGCATGATATGTTTGACCTTGGGCATTTTAATGCCATATTCATTGTAGATGAAATGACTTAGACGATCAAAGTCATGATCACTGAGTTTAGCTTTGAATATTTCTGTTAGCCGCTGATCAATCATAAAAATATTTCCGGTTCGGAAAAAATATAAACTCAGGAGGCCTGTTCGTGAACTTTTGCCGCAGCGGATTCTTTGAGTAGCGACAGTTCCTCTGTTGAAAATACGAGGTCCATATTGAGGATCATGATGAAGGTGTCATTTTTTTTGGCCATCCCTTCGATGAACTCCGATTTGTACTTGGTGCCAATACTTGGGGCAGGTTGGATAAGGCTTTCGTCCAGTTCAATAACTTCCTGTACTGAATCCACTATGGCTCCAACATGAACTGATTCTCCAGCCATGTCAATATCAAGTACCAGGATACAGGTGTTTGTGGTATACTCAGTCTCTTCCATTTCGAACTTGAGCCGGGTATCGATCAGGGGCAGCACGCTACCCCTGAGGTTGATCACGCCTTTCATAAACCTGGGCGACTTGGGAACCTTGGTGACCTTCGAAAGTTCCAGGATATTCAGAACTTTGCTCACATTGGCTGCAAATACTTCCTCTCCGAGCTTGAAAGTGAGATAGGAAATTATTTTTCCGGTCTGATGTGTGCTTTCGTTCATTTTACTTCCTCCACAAAAGTGTATTGATTTGAGAACTGCTTGATCGCTTTGTTGGTATCAAGAACCAGGGCTATGGTACCGTCACCGAGAATGGTGGCTCCTGAAATGATTTCCTGTTTTTTGTAGTGTTTGCCGAGGGGTTTCAGCACAGCCTGGTATTCGCCTATAACACTGTCAACCGACAATCCCACCCGTTTATCTTCGAAGTGCACCACCAC
>JAKAMP010000369.1 GCA_021812865.1 Bacteroidota bacterium
TAACTGGAACTGTTTTGTAAGATGGGTATAGGTTCCATTGACCGAAAACGAAGGCAGGAACTGCGTGAATGCAGCCTTGCGTAAGAATTTTGCGGCCTGTAGCTGTTCCGATGCCACCTGTACCCGTTCATTGTTTTCCAGCGCCAGTTTCTTTGCCTGCTCAAGCGATAGGTTGATCTGTGCCGCCACAGGAAAAACAGAGAATAGCAAACCTGTCAGCAGCCAGAAATACCTTCCTCCCCTTCTCCTGAATTTTCGATTCTTCTTCATCATTTTCATACATCTTAAATTATATATTTCGACCGTTTTGGTTTTATGGTCGAATTGTCCTCAAAAAAAATCAGCATGCATTCTTTATGCTTTTCTAATGCTATGATCCATAATTTATATCCTGAATTTTTCGACCGTTTTGGTTTATTGTTCTATTTTTGAACAAAAAAAATCATTTCCTCAATAACCCGTAAAGCAATATGTTCAGCAGGTCGTCCACTCTCTTTTCAATGTTCTTGTTTGCCTTGGACCAGAACAGTGGAATCTCCAGCCCCTTAAGGGCAGTGACGATTGCGATGGCTGCCAGCTCGGGATCATCAGTGCGGAAAACCCCGTTTTTCTGTCCTTCTTCGAGTATACCGGTAAGTATCCTGATCTCCTGCTTGTCGTATTTCTCCCTCACTTTGTTTACAAAGTCGAGGTGATTGAGGTACTCATTCTTCAGCGTATCGTAAAAATTCGACACATTTTTGATCACTTTCATCCGGGCCAGGATGTAATTGCGCAGTTTCTCCGTGGGCACATCAGAGCTTTCCACAGCCCGGGTCACTTCCTCACGCAGGGTTTGTGCTTCCTTTTCCACCACGGCTTTGAAAATGTCTTCCTTGCTGGTAAAATAATAATAGATCGAACTTTTTCCCTTCCGCATGGCCCTGGCAATCTCGTCCATCGTAGTTTTACGAAAACCAAAACGGCTAAAGATCTCGCTCGCCGAATCAATGATCTGATCCCGTATTTCTTCTTTTACCACTGTCATTTTTCGACCATTCGATTTTTTCGGTCCAAAAGTACAAATATTCCGGAAATCCAAATCTAATTTACAGGAATTTTTTTATGAAGTCAAAACGAAAGGGACTGAAGGGAAGAAAATGAGACTGAAATGCTAATTGAATCAATTGTCCCACACCGAAGATGGATTCACCCAGGGATTGTCCCGCTCATCCCACCCCATGGTGTAATCGGGATGCAGAACGATGGTTTTCGGATACCTCCAGCCTATCAGGAGACCGGGTCCATAGGTATACATGCCGAGCATAAAGGTAACAAAATCGAATCTCCTTTTCTCGGTAACCGAAGCGATGACCTTGTTGCCCAATCGTTCCTCCACTTTAATGGTTTTGGGTATTCCCATGCGGGTAAGTTTTACTGTTCCTTTTCCCATGAACACCTTGTCCACGTATATATCATGCCAGGAACTTGTTCCGATAATGGTGGTGGTTCCGCATGAAGTGGCCAGGAGAACCAGGAGAAGCAGGAATACCGGAATCTTTTTCATATCAGAAAAGGATTGCAACAGAAACCAATACACCGGCGGGAACTTCTGAATAGACCTTAAACAGGGGTACGAACAGCCGTCCATTGAAACGCAATGACACAGTGGCATCGCGGTTCAGCAGGTATCCGCCGCCGGCAAAGAGCATCAGTCCGCCCTGCCCGTTTTCCGTGGTATACGAATTAACATCAACTTTCTTCTGGATGGTTACCCCTCCATATCCGATCCCACCGCCGGCAAAAGGTGTATTCGATGTATTGGAAAAGGGCTTCCAAGCTTGTATGCTCATGAAATACAGGTTCACATCGCTGAAGTAGAGTTCACCGGTAAGGTCGAGCAGCAAGTTACGGGTATCATACTGGTACATGCAGCCGAATCCAGCAGGGAAGTTGCGGTTCACACCGCTCACGAAGGTTGAACCTCCGCCCAGGATGAACCCGAACGAGTTATTAGCATTCATCTTGCGCAGTTCCCTTGCCCGGTAGTCTGATACATTGTATATATTGCCCTTGTCATCCTGCGTACCCATAGAGCCGGCCAGCTTCGACAGCACAGGATCCAGATCCTCGGGCGAGGCGGCTTTTTCCAGTCCGCCCCAAACCTTCGTTCCATCGCTGGTCCGGTACAGGTTCAGCGATACAATGGCGAGCTCGCCCACGCGGTTCAGTTCTCCCCTTATAAAATAGGTGGCGCCGGCTTCACGCGCCTGGGCCTGCGTATGATCGAATGTTCCGGCAGGCTGGAGGGTATCCTGCTGTGCAGGCAATATAATAGTGTACTTATTGTTGCCATCCACATAGGTCTTGAACAGACGGCATACCGAAAGCTGGTAATCGCTGTTGATGTTGATGACCTCGATCCAGGGCATGTACACCTTTTCCTGGGCGCCTGCAGCAAACCAAATAGATAACCAGCATATATTCAGAAGGAAAATTCTTTTCATAGGGAGAAAGTTTATTTTAAGATGCATGATCAGGCATAATGGAT
The DNA here is from genome assembly GCA_021812865.1 of Bacteroidota bacterium. Classification (GTDB taxonomy): domain Bacteria; phylum Bacteroidota; class Bacteroidia; order Bacteroidales; family JAAYUG01; genus JAKAMP01. Next base: position 2,531 of record JAKAMP010000369.1, read on the forward strand.
GCGTCGGCTTTTCTTTTCTCAGAATGATTCCTCTTCTGCAAGCCTGAAATCGAGCTGCTTCCGGGCCAGGTTGGTGCGGAGGATTTTAACCCTCACCTCGTCGCCCAACTGGAAGGAACGCCTGGTACGTTTACCTGTTAGGGTATAATTATCCTCATCAAACACATAAAAATCATCTTTCAGCTCACGGATATGCACCATCCCCTCGCATTTGTTCTCGACGATTTCCACATACAAGCCCCACTCGGTAATACCTGAAATCACTCCATCGAACTCCTGTCCCACCTTATCCATGAGGAATTCCACCTGTTTGAACTTGATGGAAGCCCTTTCGGCGTTGATTGCCCTTCGTTCCATATCCGAAGCATGCACGCACATGGCCTCATACTCCTGCTTGCTTTTCGACTCTCCCCCGTTTAAGTAGTGGAACAACAGGCGATGCGACAACACATCGGGATAGCGCCTGATGGGAGAGGTGAAATGCGTGTAATATCTGAATCCCAGTCCGTAATGCCCGATATTCTGCGTGGAATACTCGGCCTTGGCCATGGTGCGGATGGCCAGGTTTTCCAGGATGTTCTGTTCCTTCTTTCCCTGTATGGTATCGAGAAGCTGGTTCATCGACTCGGAGATCTTTTTGTTCGAGGAAGTTTGCAGGCTATACCCAAACTTCTTCACAAAGGAGGAGAAGGCCTGCAATTTCTCGGGATTGGGCTTATCGTGGATGCGGTAAACAAAGGTTTTGCCTTTTTTTCCGTCCTTTTCCCGGTTGATGAATTCCGCCACCTTCCGGTTAGCCAGCAGCATAAACTCCTCGATAAGCTGGTTCGACTCCCTGTATTCCTTGAAAAATACACGCAGAGGTTTGCCCTTTTCGTCGATCTCGAACTTCACTTCCGAACGTTCAAAGCCGATTGATCCCTGTTTGTACCGCTTGTCGCGAAGAATCTGAGCCAGGCGGTTCAGGGTGAGGATTTCCTCTGCGAAATCGCCCTTGCCGCTTTCGATGATGGCCTGCGCCTCATCGTAACTGAACCGGCGGTCGGAATTGATCACGGTCTTGCCGAACCACTCGCCTACAATGCCGGCCTGGTTGTCGAGTTCGAACACGGCCGAAAAGCAGAGCTTGTCCTCGTGCGGCCGGAGCGAACAGATAAAATTGGACAAACGTTCGGGCAGCATAGGAACCACGCGGTCGACCAGGTAAACCGAGGTGGCCCGGTCAAATCCTTCCCGGTCGAGGATGTCCATTGGTTTTACATAATGGCTCACATCGGCAATGTGTATCCCAACCTCCCAATTCCCGTTCTCCAGTTTCCTGAGCGACAGGGCATC
>JAKAMP010000370.1 GCA_021812865.1 Bacteroidota bacterium
AGCCGATTTCAGAAGGCTCGAATTGTAGCCGTTGGCATCCAGCGTACTGACCGTATTATCCAATTGATCGGTTACATTGTTCGAAATCTCGGTTATCCCTGCATCATCCTGCGCAGTAGTAGATTCGCTTACCAGCACAGCATTGCTTACATTACTGTTACTGGTGTCCTTCTGACATGCATAGAAAGCAACGAAAGACACAACCAACAGCGAGAATCCCAGAATCATCATTTTTCTTGTTTTCATAATCCATCATTTTGGTTATACGTAAAAGTTCATTAGTTTTTTGCTAACAAATCTTTGACCTCAAACAAGGAAATTGGTTTAACGAGGATGAAAAAAAAATCGATTAGAAAAACTATTTCATAAAAAAAGGACTGATAAACAGCCCTTTATTTGGTTCGGCAATATTTCGATTATCCCAGGTAAGCCCGTAGAAGTTTGTTTTTTGATGATCGTTGCAGCCTCCTGATAGCCTTTTCCTTTATTTGCCGGGTTCTTTCGCGTGACAGGCCAATTTCGTTGCCAATCTCTTCGAGCGACATTTCCTTTCTGCCAATACCGAAATACCTTTCAATCACCGTGCGCTCCTTCTCATTGAGAATGGAAAGAGTGCGACCGATCTCCTTGCGCAGGGATTCCTTCAACAACCCTTCGTCGGCCAGGGGCGATTCCTTGTTTTCCATCACATCGAGCAGACTGCCATCTTCATCTTCACCGAAAGGTGCATCCACAGAAACATGTCGGCCCTGCAGCCTCAGGGTACTGGCCACTTTCTCCTCGGGCAATTCCACCACTTGCGCTACCTCATCGGCAGTAGGTGTACGCTGGAATTCCTGCTCCAGTTGGTTGAACACCTTGTTGATCTTATTGATTGTTCCGATTTTATTCAGCGGAAGGCGAACTATGCGGCTCTGCTCGGCAATTGCCTGATCCACCATACCGCATACGATATGAATTTGAAACCTTTCGTTTCGTCGAACTTCTCAGCTGCTTTGATTAATCCAAGGTTTCCTTCGTTGATAAGGTCCGGAAGGCTGAGACCCTGGTGCTGGTATTGCTTTGCTACCGAAACAACAAAGCGCAGATTGGCTTTTACCAGCTTCTCCAAAGCTTTGTTATCACCCTGCTTGATCCGCTGAGCCAGATGCACTTCTTCCTCAACCGATAACAATTCCTCTTTCCCGATCTCCAACAGATACTTCTCGAGAGAAGCGCTTTCACGATTGGTTATCGATTTTGTGATTTTTAACTGTCTCATTTTTTCTGAATTATTTATTCTGTAAAGCCTATACCATTAACAACGTTTAACCGGTTTGGTTTAACACCTCTTTGCTTTCTTTACCAGAAATGATTTTTCACCTCTCCCTGGCATTGCCGGCCTGCATTCTTTCAGCGTTTCAGAATCAACGCTACCTCTGTGAACTTATTGCTGTTTTTATTTAAAATTAATATAAATTCCTCTCCTTTGCAATAGGCAGATTCTATTTTCAATGAACATAATTCATTAATTAATTGACAATAAACTTTACCTGAAAAACCTTCCCGGGAACATGTTTTCCCGTTCATTGTTTTTGCTTACGAAATGAACGAAAATTAGTTACAAAAAATTTCTACTTTTGCCAGCTTATAAACAACCGCAGCAATGGTTTATCTTCTCCTCGTCGTGGCAATGATTTTGTGGAGTTTCACCTTTATCTGGTATAAGGAAGTGTATCTCAATTTCAGCCCCATTACCCTTGTTTTCCTGAGACTATTTATTTCTACGGTTCTGCTCTTCCTTTTCTCCATCGCCATTAAGAAACTGGTCCGGATCAAACGTAAGGACTTATGGCTTTTTATGGTTGCAGCAATGTTCGAACCTTTCATATACTTTATCGGCGAGAGCTTCGGCATGAAACTGGTTTCTTCCACCATCGCGGCCATTATTGTGGCCACCATCCCCCTGTTTACCCCATTAGCGGCTTCATTCTTTTATAAAGAAAAACTCACCAGGGTGAATCTCATTGGGCTGGTAGTGTCTATTATCGGCGTTGCCTTCGTGGTTTTTGAAAAAGGATTTACCCAGGTCGCCTCTTTCCGTGGTATCCTGCTTATGTTAGTGGCCGTTACCGGCGCAATTGGATATTCCGTGAGCGTAAAGAAACTTACCGAATCTTACAATGCCTTTACCATTGTTGCCTGGCAAAACCTCCTTGGAATGATTTATTTTGCTCCTATATTCTTCCTCCTTGACAAAGGATATGTGAACCTCCTGTCATTCCCCATCGAGGCATTCATTCCGGTGCTGAAAATGGCCGTTGGCGCATCTACCATTGCTTTTCTCCTTTTTACCATTGGTATAGGGAAAATCGGGGTTACCCGTGCCAATATGTTCACCAACATCATCCCGGTTTGCACAGCTATTCTGTCATTTTTCATGCTGAATGAAGCATTCACCTGGTATAAGATCGCAGGCATTGTTATCGTCATTGCCGGTTTGTTCATGTCGCAAATTGGGGAAGTCAGCCTCCTGCGAAAAAGGGTGAATGCCTGAACGTGTCATTCTCAATCTTCTCAAGGTGGAAAAATCTTCCGGATACTCGGCCCTCAGGAAGAAACTGAGGAGCATGAAAACCGACAGGCTCGATGCCCTCTTCCATGCCTTTCACGATGAGGTGTTTTCGCATATCGACTGCCTATCGTGCGCCGCATGCTGCAAAAATATCAGTCCTGCCATTCGCGATGTAGACATCAGGCGCCTCTCCAGGACGCTGCAGATGAAACCCTCAGAAATTGTTGAAAAATACATGTATCTGGACGATGACCTGGATTACGTGTTTCATAAAGCGCCTTGTCCCTTTCTGGGCTCGGACAATCTTTGCACGGTCTATGAGGACAGGCCCGGCGCCTGCAGGGAATACCCGCATACCAACCGCGCACACATGCATCAGATCCTTGAACTGACTTTTAAAAATGCTTCGGTTTGTCCTGCTGTAAAAGAAATCCTTGCGAAATTCGAATCACTGCAGCTTTGATTTCTGTGAAACCATGATGCTCAGTCCCTGGGGAACGATTTTGATCCGGATCTTCTTGCGCATCCAGCCCGGTTCGCCGTCAAAATGCACCTCTCCTGCCTTCTTTCTCCTGATCACCAGTTCGTCGGTGCGGAACATCGTATGGTAACGGCTGCGGTATATGGACCGGCTGAGCAAGTGAAAGCCCAGCCCGATGGCCCTCATGTAAGGAAAGGGTGAAATCATCACCACATCGAGCATCCCGTCCTGTATATCGGCATCGGGCGAAATGAAGGCATTGTTCCCATATTGAGAGGCATTGGCGCAGGTAATCAGGAATGCCCTTTTCCGCTCTCTTCCGTGGGGAGTTTCGATCTGGTAGTATTTGGGCTTGTAAATAAAGTATTCTTTAAAGGCGGTGACAAGGTAGGACCAGAAGCCGCGAATCTCACTTTCGGCAAAACGGTTCCCTACAAGCGCATCGAACCCAACACCGCAGGTGCAGAAAAACGGCACCTTGTTCATCACACCATAATCAATCTTCACGATCTTGGGCTTGTTAATGATGCTCATTGCCCATTTCACCCGGAACGGAATATCGAGATGCCTTGCCAGTCCGTTACCCGAACCCGCAGGGATGATACCCAATACCAGGTCGTTCTTCCCCGCTACAGCCCTCGCTACCTCATTCACCGTTCCGTCTCCCCCCACGGCTATCATGTACTTGATGCCTTCCTTTTTGTATATTTTAACCAGGCGGGTAGCATCCCCGGCCTGGTGAGTGAAACATATCACCGGTTCATAACGCACACGGTCAATATACTTCTCGATCTGCTGTGTAAGCAATGACTTGTTTCGCCGGCC
>JAKAMP010000371.1 GCA_021812865.1 Bacteroidota bacterium
TCTCCGGTTGCTGCCGATGGGAAAGTGTACTTCCCAAGCAAACAGGGTGTTACCTATGTTCTGAAAGAAGGAGAGGCATTCCATCTGCTTTCACAGAACAAAACCAGCGGAGAGATCATGGCTACCCTGGCCGTATCGGGGAAATCACTTCTTTTGCGCACCAGTAAGGCCCTTTATCGAATTCAGTCTGAAGCAACATCTGAACCGGACCAGATTAGTCAATGATTCATTTGAAATGCCCTTGGTTGATAAATGAAGCAGAATGATAACAAAACAGTGAACATCGACGTTCCATATTTCCTTATAAAACAATTTTGTTATGATGAAACACATTCTTCTGACCTCAGTGGCGGCAATGCTTGGGTTGGCGTTGAATGCCCAGGAGATCGTCCAATGGCGCGGACCCGATAGAAACGGTATATACCCCGAAACCGGACTGCTCAAAAAGTGGCCTGAAGCAGGTCCAAAGCTGCTCTGGCATTTCGATCAGCTGGGCGATGGGCATACATCGGCCGCAGTAACCTCCAAAGCCATCTATATTTCCGGTATGACCGACGGAAACGGATACCTGTATGCCCTGGGTCTGGATGGGAAACTGCTCTGGAAAAAAGAATACGGTCCTGAATGGACCGAGAACTGGAATGGTGTACGTTCTACTCCACTGGTATACAAGGATAAGATTTATGTTTTCAGCGCCTTTGGAAAGCTCAGCTGTTTCGATGTTTCCAATGGAAATCCCGTCTGGAGTGTGGATGTTTTCAAGGATTACGATGGGAGAAATATCACCTGGGGCATTACCGAAAACCTGCTGGCCGATGGCGATGTTCTGTATTGCACTCCCGGTGGGATCACTGCCAATGTGATTGCCCTCGACCGCAACACTGGCAAGCTCATCTGGAAGAGCAAGGGCGATGGCGACAAGTCGGGTTACTGCTCCCCCCTGCTGGTGAAACTGCCCAAAAGAACCATCCTGGTTACCATGATGGAAGCGTCCATTCAGGCAGTCGATGCGGCTACCGGCGCTTTCCTGTGGAAGCATGAACAAACCAACCAGTGGGCCGTACACCCGAATATCCCTGTTTACAAGGATGGTAATCTGTATTGCACCAGTGGGTATGGCAGAGGAGGCGTGATGCTGAAGCTTTCCGATGACGGAAGTACAGCCACCGAGATGTGGCGCGATCCGAACCTCGACCCCCGGGTGGGTGGAGTGGTACTGATCGATGGCCGCTTGTACGGAGGAGGAGACAAAAACCGGAAGCTCTGTTGCATCGACTGGAAAACAGGCAAAGAGCTGTTCTTCATGCAAGGCATCGCCCCGGGGAACATCATTGCTGCCGACGGCATGCTCTATTTTTACAGCGAATCAGGAAATGTATACCTCATAGAACCCAAAGCCAACGCTTTCAATATTGTCAGCAGCTTCAAGGCGCCATACGGAGCCAATCAGCACTGGGCACACCTGGTTATCCGCGACCGGAAATTGTATGTAAGGCATGGAACTTCCCTGATGGTTTACGATATTGCAGCAAAATAGATTTCATAATATTAAACCTTTATGAATACGGATATGAAGACTTCACTGAACAGAATCATACTTATCGTTACGGTTTCCTGCTTTTTCCTGAGCGCCCATGCCCAGGTGATCAGCGAATGGAGAGGTCCGGGACGTACCGGCGTATACAACGAAACCGGTTTGTTAACCAAATGGCCCGAGGGCGGTCCTAAGCTGCTTTGGTCGGTTACCGGCCTGGCTAAGGGAAATTCCTCGGTTGCCATCGGCAAGGATAAAATCTACCTTACCGGCACCAAGGGAGATATCGAGGTGCTGATTGCCCTCGACATGAAAGGAAACCGACTGTGGGAAACGCCCTACGGACGTGCTTTTACCGAATCGTTCACCGAAAGCCGCGCTACCCCCACCATCGATGGTAACCGGATTTATGTCACCAGCGGGATGCTCGATGCAGCCTGTGTGGATGCTGAAACAGGAAAGATCATCTGGTCAAAAAAGGTGAACGATGATTTTAGCGGCGCTATGGGAACCTGGGGTAAATGCGAATCGCCCATCGTGCTGGGCGAAAAGGTTTTTTTCACCCCGGCCGGTAACAAAACCACCATGGTGGCGCTGAACAAGATGACCGGTGAAACCATATGGCAATCCGAAAGCCTGAATGATATTTCATCCTATGTTTCTCCCCTGCTGGTGGATATCAATGGCAAACAAATCATTGTTCAGGTTACCCAGAATTACATCATCGGGGTTTCACCACAGGATGGAAAAATCCTCTGGAAATTCAACTTTGGAGCCCTTACCCAGCCCGATGGGGCAAATATTCATGCCAACACGCCTCTCTACTGGAACCAGTGCCTCTTCGTGACCAGCGGCTATGACCATCCCAATGTTATGCTCAAACTTGCCGATGACGGAAATTCCGTTACTGAGCTATGGAGCGACAAGACACTCGATAATCACCATGGAGGAGTCGTTCGTATCGGGTCCTATATCTATGGTTCCAACTGGATCAACAACAACAAGGGACGTTGGGTATGCCTCGATTGGAACACTGGCAAGCCAACCTATGAAACCGATTGGTATAACAAAGGACAGATCATTGCCGATGATGGCATGCTGTATTGCTATGAGGAGAAAACCGGGAATTTTGCCCTGGTAAAGGCCACGCCCGAAAAATTTGATATTGTAAGCGCCTTCAAGGTTCCCCTCGGTTCCGGCCCTCACTGGCCACATCCCGTAATCAGTAATGGCATTCTATACGTGAGACACGGCGACGCCCTGATGGCATATGATATCAAGTCCCATTAACCCCAGCTTGTTAAAATGAAATATTGCTGTATGTTGAGCTTACAAAGAATTTTTTGGATTTGCAGTATTTGCCTTCTTGCTGAAGGTGTAAATCAGGCCCAGGTCACCGCCCAGTGGCGTGGACCTGCCCGGGATGGAATCTATCCGGACAAAGGATTGTTGAAAACCTGGCCGGATAAGGGGCCGGAACTTCTCTGGAGTTATGAGGAACTCGGGAATGGCTTTGGATCACCTGCCGTTACCGATAAACAGGTATTCATTAACGGAGAAGCTGATTCCACCAGTACGCTTTTCTCGTTCAACCTTCAGGGAAAATTACTCTGGAAGGTTTCCTATGGAAAAGAGTTTACCGGAAATGGTTTTGCCTCCCGTTTTCCAGGCGCCCGTTCCACTCCTGCGGTGACAGGCGACCTGGTATATGCCTTTTCGGGAACGGGCACGCTGGCCTGCTTTGAAAACCAGACGGGCAAAAACAGGTGGTCAAGAAACCTCGCCTCGGAATACCACGGAGCATGCAATGATTACGGATACGCCGAATCACCCCTCATCGACGGGGATGTGATTTATTGCTCACCGGGAGGCCCCGATGCCTTTGTGGTGGCCATGAACCGGTTCACCGGCAAAACCATTTGGACTTCCAAGGGATTTGGCGATACGGTGTCGTTCACTTCACCCATGCTCATTCAGCTTCCTGCACGCAAGCTGCTGGTCACCATGTCGAATCACTACATTTACGCGTTGGATGCAGGATCAGGGGATATGCTCTGGAAACAATACCAGGACAATGTGAAACTCAAACAACAATGCAATACGCCAGTATATGCTGATGGGTTTATCTATTACATTGCCGGGGACGGAAACGGAGCGGTGAAGCTAAAGCTTTCTCCCGATGGCGGCTCAGTGGCGGAGGTTTGGAGAAATCCCCTGGTGAAAAACAATTTTAAGGGATTTGTGAAGCTGGGCAGCAGTATCTACACGGGCGACAAAACCCAGAAAGTGAAACGCATTGATCTCACCACGGGACAGG
>JAKAMP010000372.1 GCA_021812865.1 Bacteroidota bacterium
GATTTTCGGGCAATTACGGATTGCTCGACCAGATAGCTGCCCTGAAATGGATAAAGCAGAATATTTCAGCATTCGGAGGCGATCCGGATAAGGTTACCATTGCAGGTCAATCAGCAGGGTCAATGAGCGTGGGGGCGATGGTTATGTCGCCCCTGGCAAAAGGACTGTTTCGTGGCGCCATTGCCGAAAGCGGTGGTATTATTGGCGGCCGTATACTGCTGTCGCTGCAGGAAGGTGAGAAGATCGGCCAGGATTTAATGGAGAAAGTGAAAGCAGCCAACCTGTCCGATCTCAGGAAGAAACCTGCCGAAGAACTGATTGCTGCGAGCGGTCGCATGGGCCCTGTGCTGGATGGATATGTACTCCCGGCTGATCTTCTTGATGCGGTGGAAAAAGGTCAGTTCAACGAAGTGCCGATGATGGCCGGCTGGGTCACCGGCGACGGATCGCTCATGGGAGTGCCATCGCTCACTCCTGAGAAATACCAAGAAATGGTGAAATCCCGTTATGCCGATCATTCCAGTGAATTTCTTCAGCTCTTCCCGGGAAATAATGCAGAGCAGGTTACGGCTTCCCTTAAAGAAATGAACCTGCTTCAGTTTGCTGCTTTTCCTGCACACCTGCTTGCCGTCTTCGATCAGAAGCCGACTTTCATGTACCAGTTTAGCCATGTTCCTGTAGACAAGCCAGGGTTTCCCAATTATGGCGCCTTTCATACCTCGGAAGTCCCTTTTGCCCTTCATACCCTGGCAAAGTGGAACCGGCCCTGGAGGAAAACCGATTACGAGGTGGAAAAAACCATGAGCAGCTATTGGGTGAATTTTGTAAAAACAGGAGATCCCAATGGGGAAGGCCTGCCTGAGTGGAGAAACTATGATAAAAAAACAGGCAATATTCTCGAAATCGGCGACCAAGTTTCACTTATCCCGGCTCTTTTTTCAAGGGAAATGAACTTTCTGGATGACCTGAATAAAATTGAAAAATAGAATAACCAATACGAATTGGTATCTATTCTAAGGTAATCGTGGACAAGTTGCCTGGGTGTTCCATGTTGCTTGCAATAACGGGCATTATCTATCCTGTGAATCATCTTATCATAGTATGGTACATTACCAGCTTTCGTGGTTGAAATGAATCTGCCCTTGCATCCGTTGGAACTTCCTGCGTTTTCTTTCTGCAGCAGGTATGGAAATTTCTGATGCCAAGTGCAGTTTTCATGATTTTTTAATATTTTTAATGGTTTAATAACATCGCCGTTAAGATGCCGCAGAGCAATCCCGACCTGGACCTTGCCTTTGACTTGGTACAAAATACGAACCGCCATGTTTTTCTTACCGGGAAGGCAGGTACAGGCAAGACTACCTTCCTGAGAAGTCTGAAACAAGCCATACCCAAGCGAATGATCGTGGTAGCTCCCACGGGTGTGGCTGCCATCAATGCAGGCGGGGTAACCATTCATTCATTCTTTCAGCTGCCCTTTGGCCCATTCATACCTATAAGGCAGAAACTGCAAGGGCAGATGGCCATGCGGCAGGAAAATACCTTCAAGAGATTCAGCCGGGAAAAGGTGAATATCATCAGGAGTCTTGATCTGCTTGTGATCGATGAAGTGAGTATGGTGAGGGCCGATTTGCTGGATGGGATTGACGATGTACTTCGCAGGTTCCGCGATCACCGGCTTCCTTTCGGAGGCGTTCAACTGCTCATGATCGGCGATTTGCAACAGCTCGCACCGGTGGCCAAGGAGGAAGAGTGGAACATGGTAAGGGAATATTATGACTCTGTGTATTTTTTCAGCAGCAGGGCATTGAGGCAGACCGAATTTGTGACCATTGAACTGAAGCAAATATACAGGCAGACCGATCAGCTGTTTATCGGGATTCTCAATAAGGTGCGTGACAATAACCTGGACGCACAGGTGCTACAGGAACTGAACAGGCGATATGTTCCAGGGTTCAGCGCTGATATACCCGAGGGATACATTATGCTGACCACACATAACGCACAGGCCCAGTCAATAAACGAGAGTAAATTGAACCGGTTGTCCGGAGAATCTTCGCATTTCAGGGCAACTGTGAAAGGTGATTTCCCAGAATTGTCCTATCCCACCGAAGTGGATTTGTCGCTTAAAGTAGGGGCTCAGGTGATGTTCCTCAGGAATGACAGTTCCCGGGAGCGCCTGTATTATAACGGAAAAATAGGACGGGTAACCGACCTTGATGAGGGAACAGTATATGTTCAATGCGAAGGAGAAGACGATTCCATCAGCGTTGAACCGGTACAATGGGAAAATGTCAAATACTCGCTTGACGAGGAAACAAAGGAAATAAAAGAATCTATCGTGGGTACCTTCATGCAGTACCCGCTGAAACTGGCCTGGGCCATTACCATACATAAAAGCCAGGGTCTGACTTTCGACCGTGCCATTCTGGACGTGAATGCAGCCTTCGCTTCCGGCCAGGTTTATGTGGGACTGAGCCGTTGCCGTACGTTGGAAGGCCTGGTTCTGAAATCGCCTATCAATCCGCGAAATATCATTTGTGATCCCGCTATTGCAGGTTTCTCTGCCGAAGCGCAGAACCTCTCCATTCAACCTGAAATGCTGGGCAGGCTTAAGCGGGAATATCAGCAGCAACTGATGAAGGAACTGTTCGATTTCGACCCTATCAGGAGGCTGTTTTTTTCGCTTATCCGTATGGCAGGGGAGAACGCATCTGCCCTGGCTGGAGATATCCGGGGTGAACTGGTTAAGATGCAGGACAATCTCCAAACCAATGTTTTTGAGATTGCGGATCGTTTCACCGTTCAGTTGCAGCCTTATTTTCTGGCTGATGTAGCGCTGGAATCGAATACCGGCCTGCAGGAAAGGATAAGGAAGGCCTGTACCTACTTCATCGATAAAACAGTACCGGCAAGGGACCATCTGCTGAACAGCCTGGCTGTAGATACGGATAACAGACTGGTTGAAAAGAATATGGAGGAGGCGAAGGAAAAACTTTCACAGGAATTACACGGGAAAATCAATTGCTTACAATCATGCCGTGATGGATTTTCTGTGAGGGCTTACCTTAAAGCAAGGGCGGAGTCGTTGCTTGACATCCAGGAAAAGAAACAACCAGCGAAAAAGTCAGTTGAGGCAACGGCCCCAGTGTCGCACCCTGCTTTATTTACAGCATTAAAAGCATGGAGAACGACCAAAGCCCTTGAGACGGATGTTTCGGCTTATATGATCCTGCATCAGAAAACTCTGTTATTTATTGTGGCCCATTTGCCGATGACGTCTGAAGCCCTTCTGGCCATCAAGGGTATGGGTTCCCGGAAAGTTAAGCAGTTTGGCGAAGAGATCATTAACCTGGTTACAAAATATTGCCGGGAAAACAGCATTGAGCCACCAGCGTTGGAAGTACCCAAGTTGGAAAAAAAGAAAAAGGAGAATCCCGACACCCGGCAGACATCATTCGACCTTTACAGGAGAGGTAGGACGATCCATGAAATATCGCATGAACGGGGCCTTTCTGAAAGCACAATTGCTGGTCACCTTGCACATTTTGTGAGAAAGGGAGATATTGGTGCAGAGGCATTTGTAGAGCATAAAAAACTGAATCGCATCAGAGATTATCTAACGAAAAGCGGCACTCGATCCCTGGGAATAGCCAAGGCCGAACTAGGCGATGAATTCAGTTATACCGAAATCAGGTTTGTAATGAGTGAATTGGAAAGTAAAGAAAAATAGAAATAAAATACCGCATTGCTTCAGTATCCGTCGGACAGGCATGCTGAGTATTAACGTGGTCATGTGACGATGAAATGGACTGATTTGTGATTCACCTGCAGGTATATTATTTTTGTG
>JAKAMP010000373.1 GCA_021812865.1 Bacteroidota bacterium
TTTTTGTTGTATTCCTTTGATTCTGATTTTGTTAACATTACTAATGTCGATATTCCAAAGGGATATCAGGGTCCTTCTATCGTTTTTTCAGGCGAATCTGAAGCGAACATTATCAGTAGTGTATTTCATCACAATTTAAGCGACCAGGTAAGCCGGGTTGATTCGAATGGGATCGTGCATGAGTCTGCATGGAAATCCCCATCCTGGTTTTATGATGGCTTTGGTACATGGACCAATACGATCGGTGGAGGGAACAATGGTTCCTATTACGATTGCTATTATACACGGAACAAGACCATCATGATCCTGCCCGATTTGAATTATATAGCCGAATCGAACCGGGCACTTGCATTACTCGACAAACAACTGATGTACTTTCCCGATCATTACCCATCTCTTCAGCTTGCCGGGGAAAAGATACCCGGGCACTGGACAGTGATTGCAAATAAACCACTGATTTATTCACAGGTTTTAACCGGAAAAGGCTGGCCCACCCGGTATACGGCCGAAAAATTCGGTAGTCATTACCGGGATTTTGGAAATCCTGAAACCGATGGTCACGGTCACTCCATGATGTCACACTGGAAAACCTGGCACAACAGCGGAAGAAATAAGCAATGGGTTATTGATCGGTGGAAATACCTGAAGGAATCAGCCGATTACCTGCTTTGGAGCCTTGATAACCCTAACTTGTCATTTTCAAATTATGGATTGCTTTATGCTGAAAGTGAAGCCGGGATGAATGACTATACCCTTTACTGCAATATTCCTTGTAACCTCGGGCTTCTCATGTATGCTGAAATGGCTGATTCAGCAGGCGCCACGGAATATGCCCTAAAATGGAGGACAGCTGCCCGAAAGATGAAAATGAACATTGAGGCTTATTTTGCTGCAGATGATTCTGTGTATGGAAAAACATGGCGGAAAGTGGGATTCATTCATGAGAATATATTAATGACGCTTAAAGAATACGCAGGATTTGACCTGAAAGACAAACTACCTGCTGAATGGATGCAGCGCTCGTTGAATACCTATTTAAAGGATAAGGATTTGAACCCTGATTTTTATGGCCCGAGGGGGCTTGGTTATGATCATGGGATACTCTCACAAACGGCAATGTTACTGGATAGGATGGATGATGTGACAAAATACATGAGAAATCTGGCTCACCTCTGCTATTCTCCCCGGTTACCCAAACCATATATCGTTCCCGAATGTGCAAGTGTGGATGTAAAAAGAGGGATCATCAGAAGACAGGGAGACTTAGGAAATGGATATCAACAGGCAGAAACGTTGAATTCAATCATACTGTGTGCAGGGGTTGATGACAATGTTCCTGGTATTTTGAACATCATGCCCCGGTTACCTGAGAATTGGAGTATGAAAATTTCTGACTATCCGGTTATTGTTTATTCAAACGGATTGAGCCATATAAGCAAAATAGAAATGAACATCTCTTATCCTGAAAATGATGAGCAGACTATAACACTAAAGGCCATTTCGGGCGGCGGTCTGCACGATGTGAATTTCAGATTGGGTCCGTTTCATGCGGATACCAAAAGCATGAAGGTAAGTATTAACGGTAAGAAAAAGCAGATCTATTCCTGTTTTAATAGTGGTGATAAGGCTTGGGTATGGATCAGTATCCCGGAGATTAAACTCAATTCACTAACTGCCATAAAAACGCATAAATAGATTTATTTTCTTTAACCGCATGATGATCAATGCCTAAAGCCCTACAATTTATTAATGAAAAATATGATTTAGCAGTGAACAATAGCTGCACTAAATAATAATTGGAAATTATGAAATACTACATTGGCCTGGACAACGGTGGCACCACGACCAAGGTTGCACTTTACACCTCCACAGGAACAGAAGTTGGTGTTTGCTCAGTTGAGACAAAAGTGATTACCTCCAAGCCTGGATTTACCGAACGCGACATGGACGAGATGTGGTTGGCTAACTGCAAAGTATTGAAAGACCTTATGTCCAAAACAAAGGTTGATGCTGCTGATGTTGCAGGTATAGCCTGCTGCGGCCATGGCAAGGGACTTTACCTTTGGGGTAAGGATAACAAACCTGTGCGCAACGGCATTATTTCTACCGATAACCGTGCATACGAGTATCCAAAGAAATGGGAGGCAGATGGCACTGCCTCAAAGGTATTTGAATTATCCTATCAAAAAATTCTGTCATGCCAACCGGTGTCGTTGCTGGCCTGGCTCAGAGACAATGAACCAGAAAGTATTGAGAACATCAGATGGATATTCGAGTGCAAGGATTACGTGCGCTTTATGCTTACCGGCGAAGCGTATGGCGAAATTACTGATTATTCCGGCGCAAACTTTCTGAACCTTCAAACCCGCCGGTACGATGCTAATCTTCTAAAACTTTTAGGACTGGAATTTGCCATGGAAATGCTCCCCCCACTCAAAAACTCCACAGATATTTGCGGGTATATTACAGAGGAAGTTGCAAAACTAACAGGATTGAAAGCTGGCACACCCTTAGCCGGCGGAATGTTCGACATTGATGCCTGCGCCATTGCAGTGGATGCAGCTCATGAGGAGCGAGTATGTATGATTGCAGGCACTTGGAGCATCAACGAGTATATCCGAAGGCAGGCGGTAACCGATGGTAGTGTTATGATGAACTCTATTTTCTGTCTTCCTGAATATTACCTTATTGAGGAGTGCAGTCCTACTTCAGCAGGCAACAACGAGTGGTTTATAAATACTTTATTACCAGAGTTAAAAGTGCAGGCAAAGCAGGAGGGAAAATCAATTTATGAGCTGGTAAACGCAATGGTAACTTCGATTCATGTGGAAGAATTCTGTCCTGTATTTTTACCATTTCTCATGGCTAGCAACGTGCATCCCAACGCTAAGGCCAGCTTTGTGGGCATAAGTAGCTACCATACCCGTGCACACATTCTACGTAGTGTTTATGAAGGTATTGCCTTTAGCCACAGGTATCATTTCGATAAATTGCTCACTACACGAAATAAACCGGTTAAGGAAATCCGTCTGGCAGGAGGCGTGGCTAACTCAAAAGAGTGGACGCAGATATTCGCCGACGTAATGAAATACCCAGTGGAAACAGTTGACATTGGAGAAACCGGTACGCTTGGCTGTGCAATGGCAGCAGCGGTGGCAGTAGGTGAATTCAAAAACTTTGAAGAAGCAGCTATAAGCATGATTAAGGTAAAAAGCAGAATAGAGCCAAACCCATCAAATGTAGAGATTTACGAAAAGAAATATGCCTTATACAAACAGGTAATTTCAGCACTGGATGGAGTATGGGACAATATGCAAATATTAATGTAAACATAATATGTTGGAAAAATTAAAACAAAAAGTTTTCGAGGCAAACATGCTTCTTCCCAAATATGGGCTGATAACTTTTACCTGGGGAAATGTATCTGCCATTGATAGGGAAACCGGGTTGGTGATAATCAAACCTTCCGGAGTTTCCTACGAGACAATTAAAATTTCGGATATGATAGTGGTGGATTTATCAGGAAAGATTATGGATGGAAAACTTAAACCATCATCAGATACTGCGACACATCTTGAACTGTACCATAACTTTAAAAACATAGGTGGTATTGTGCATACTCATTCAACATGGGCAACCACATTCGCTCAGGCCGGCTTACCTATACCAGCTTTTGGTACTACTCATGCTGACTACTTTGCAGGTGCAGTACCTGTTACACGCAAGATGACTCCAGCTGAAATTGCCGGTGAGTATGAGTTGGAAACCGGCAGAGTGATTGTGGAAAGATTCCATGACATCAACCCCGACAATATTCCCGGTGTGTTGGTTCATTCACACGGCCCCTTTA
>JAKAMP010000374.1 GCA_021812865.1 Bacteroidota bacterium
GCTCAAACTGAGGGTTGAATTCTCCGGTCTGCAGGTCAACGCATCGAACCAGGCCATTGCCGGAACCGTCAGGGCAAAAAGAAGCGGATCCGCAGCCAGTATCATGCCTGCCTATGATAACCCCCAATCACCCTCACAGTTCAAGACGCAGGATATACTGAATATCAGCAATTATATCAACAGCAACGCTTCTACAGCGATTGCCGATGTGAACAACTCCATCAATTCTGTGGGATGGGAAATGCCTTTGGGCATCCAGAAGGAAATTTCCGGGGAAAAGATCACCGTGGCCATCACCGATGTGGTTTTTACTCCCGAACAGGCCGGATTCAATGCCTGCCTGGCCTTTGATGTTCCTGAAGGGGGACAGAATTACACTCTTGCTTTGGGAGCAAAGAACATCTGCTTCAAGGACAGTAAGAGTCTCTGCGGAGATGCCACCCTGTTCCTGGTCGAGGATTTTAAAATTGACCCGCTGAACCTCACTTTCGTGAAATCTACAGGTAACGGAAATACGCAGGCAGGCACCTATGCTGTATTCGATCCCAGTGGATTTAAACAACTTCATATCAAACTTCAGTACGAATTCCCGAAAGATGTGATTGTGCGGCAATCGGACAAGGGAGCAGTGAAGGCTACCATTGAAACGGACATCAAGACCTGGAACAACTGGTATGCATCCGTGAACATCGACTCATTCAATATTGCCGGTTATGACGAATGGGGATTCAAAGTCAAAGGTCCTGCATTTTACGATCATTCCGACAGCATGAATGCCCCGGGAATGCCCACCGCTGCCATAGAGGGTAAAGTAAACTTTCTGGACAAAGACTGGATGGGATTTTATATGCCCAATCTGGAAGCCACCCTGCCTGCTGTAATCAAACGGGCAGACAATAAACCGGTATCGCTTGCCATTAAGAATTTCATGATCGATAACCAGGGAATCACCGGGGATGTGAATGCCGAAAATGTGCTCGCCATCAATGACGGGAGCCTCAATGGATGGTATTATTCACTCGATACCGTAAGTGTTCGCTTTGTAAATACCTCGTTTATCAAAGGTGGTTTGAACGGCAAACTGCTTTTGCCGGTTTCGGGATCACCGAATAAGAGCAGCCAGGATGAGCTCGATTATACCTGTACATTGAGCAAACCGCCCTCGGCCGACAGTGCCATGAAGTTCCAGTTTGTGATTGAGCCGAAGAACAACATTCACGCCAGCCTTTGGGCGGCAACCCTCACGCTGGACAAAACGTCCAATATCACCGTGACGAATAAGAATAACACTTTCAATGCAAGCGCTACCCTGAACGGCAACATCAGCATAGAAGCCGACCTGAGCCCTATTCCCAAGATCGACTTCAAAGCCGTGCAGTTCCAGGATCTGGAGCTCATGACGCAGTCACCATACATCGGAGGCAACGTAACCTTTGGATTTGCCAGTCCCGATAAATCGGCAGGAGGGTTCCCGGTTTCAATTACCGATGTGAAACCCCAATTCAATGGAAATTCAGCAGGCATCTCTTTCGGATTGAATTTGTCCCTTACCGATATTTCTTCATTACCCAAAGGAACATTCAATCTTGCTGTAATGGGCGATCTTTCATTTACCAATGGACGGCCGAGCTGGGGCAACCCACATCTCAAGGTGAACCAGATCAAGGTGAAAGGTCCGCTTGGCCCGCTGGATGTTGACGGACAGATCGATTTCTTCGATAATGATGCAACTTATGGAAACGGCATCAGGGGTGGACTCGACGTGAAGCTGGCCCTGGGTGTGACCAAGATCGATATCAACAGCCACGTGATGTTCGGGCATACCACCTTCTCCTACTGGTATGTTGATGTGAATTACCTGCAAAGCACGGGCATTGTGATCGTACCCCCGGTTTCACTCTTTGGACTGGGTGGCGGCGTATGCTACAACATGTCCAAGACATCGGATGTATCACCTGACGCCTTGTTGAAGGGTACTACCAACGATCTCAACCGGTATAAGCCGGCCGATAATACCATCGGGTTCAAAGCCAGCGTTGTGGTGGGTGTTGGAAATGGTACGCCCTTCCATGCCAAAGGAACTTTTAGCATGGAGTTAACCTCCCAGTTGGGCGTGAAGAGCGTCGATTTCGATGTGGACGCGGCTATGCTTTCCGAAATAACAGGCGATGATTCCAAAGCCCCGGTTACCGGACATGGTCACATCGGCTATGATTTTGACAATGAGATATTCGATGCTGGCGTTGGCCTGAATGTCGATTTCACAGCCCTGAAGGGAAGCGGTTGGCTCGCGCTGAATGTGAACGGAAAAACAGGAGACTGGTACTTCAAACTGGGCGAACCTGAAAACAGGGTGAATGTTAACGTGCTAGACCTCGCCACATTAAACGCCTATTTTATGATGGGCAATAAGATACCCGGAATACCTGATCCGCCTGCAAATATCCTGCAATATTTCCCCTCGTATAAAGCATCACGAGATAACAGCATCGTTTCCAACGGACTGGCCCCCGGTTTTGCTTTCGGTGCCGGACTGAACTTCGGTCCGATTGACTTGAGCTATCTCATCTTCTATATGCATTTTTCAGCCGGGATGGGCTTTGATGTAAACCTCCGCCAGTATGCGGAAGGATGCGACGGCAGCAATACTCCTCCGGGTATCAATGGCTGGTATGCCAATGGACAGTTCTATGCCTGGGTTGATTTTTCATTTGGAATACAGGTCGATGTGTGGTTCTATTCGGGCAAAATCGATGTGGCAGATTTGCAGGCCGCTGCCCTGTTACAGGCAGGACTGGTCAATCCGAGCTGGTTCGAAGGCTGGCTATACGGCCACTACGATGTGCTCGACGGCATGATCTCAGGCGATATGCACTTTCATGCATCCTATGGCAACAAATGTGTGCCTACCGGTAATCCCCTGGGCAGCGATATGCCCATCATTTCCCAACTTTCACCTGACAACGGAGACAAGGATGTTTCCATTGCCAGGAATCCATTGGTGGCTTTCAACTTCCCGGTGGATTACGACTTCGAGGTGAAAAGCAACAATTCGAACGGCGATGAAGTGCTGAATACCGTGCATATCGATGTGACGGATTTCTCCATCCGCAGAAAATCCGACAACATGCTGGTGGCCGACCTCAGTAACAACCAGAATTTTTCCCTTACGCAGGAAATGAAGCTGGGTACCTTGTATACAAAGGATGCACTGGATCCTCAAACCGATTATACGGTGAATGTTTCGGTACAGGCATTTGATCAGAACCATAGCCCGTTGTATTACAAAGGAAATCCGGTGGAAGAAAGCAAGTCCATTTCATTCAGAACTGGCGATTGTCTGCATCGTCTCGATGAAAATGCCCAGACACTGCTTGGCAGCTATCCTTTCAAAAACCAGCGCTATTTTCTGCAGAAAGAACAGACCACAGGGTATATCCAGCTTGACAAGAATTATCCCTGCCTGCTGAATGATCCCAATTATGATCTGCTCGCGGAGATCATTTCGTTCCAGTCGCCTACGCAAACCACTACACAGGATGTGCCCGTGGGAATCAGCGGCGATCAGCTTACTTTCCAGGTACCCACTTTACCCAATGACCAGATCACCGAATTGCGGATCATCAAGAGACGGAAGGTGAACAAATTCCAGCTGGCTCCGTCGGCTGCCCTGAATTTCGAAAGCCATAACAAATACCTCAATGATGCAGGGGGAAACAGCAATATGATTTCCATCCGGAGTACTTCCATCTCAGGACTCTCGGAATCCAATGCTCAGAAAGACCTCGAATTGTACAGCTACTATTTCAAAACCAGCAAGTACAATACCCTGGCGGAAAGATCG
>JAKAMP010000375.1 GCA_021812865.1 Bacteroidota bacterium
TGCTCAACAGCGAAATCATCCAGAACAAAATCAGGATCGTGAACTATTCGCTGAATGTGGCCAAGGGACTCAAATCATCAGCCACGCTGAGTATTGATATTGAAGGCATGGTGTACGAAGAAACGGCGGCAGGCGACGGGCAGTATGATGCCTTTATGAATGCATTGAAAAATATTTACAGCCGTCTTGACCGTAAAATCCCGCAGCTGATCGACTATTACGTGTCCATACCCCCAGGAGGACGCACCGATGCCCTCGTGGAGGCCGTGATCACCTGGAATGACGGCAACCGGGAGTTCAAAACCCGGGCCCTCGATCCCGACCAGACCACCGCGGCTATTGTCGCCACCACCAAAATGCTGAACATCATCGAAGGGTAAGTCACCTTTTCAACCCGACATCACAAAATAACAACACCGGATTTATAAGTAGAATCCGGTGTTGCTGCTTTCGCCCGTGCGCACTTCGCGTCTCCCCTGCCCTGGAACCAGCCAGGTGAAATTAATACCCAAAACCTTGTGTGGGACTGTCCGGAACCAGACACAGGGTGGACCGGGAAAGAGCGGCAGGCAGGTACCTAAAACCAATAACCTAGCTGGATGGAGAAAGCCTTGTTCCTGAGTTCGGTGTCGTTCTTATCTACCTCCATGATCCCTCTTTCGAATCTGATCTCAGCCGAAAGTGAGTGGTTTTTCAGGGGAATGTCCACTCCACAGCCGGCTATCCAGCCAAAATCATTACTTTTTATGTTGGGATCGGAGTTCTGGTGAATGGCTTGTTCTCCATTTATTTTTTGTGATGTTCCTGAATTCAACAGGATGGATCCGTAAGTCCCTGCCTGCCCAAACAGCCTGACCTTTCCGGCCAGGGGCATAGATCCCCGGATTGCCAGGGGAACCGTAAGATAATCAAACTGGCGGGTGTTCACCGTTTCCCAGGCTCCCGATCCCAGGCTGGTGCTAATCCCTTTCTGTTCAAAAGAAAGTTCGCTCATCACCTCCCAGTTTTTAGCCAGGGGATAGCGAGCCATCAGGGCTACTGTAAAACCGGGCTGCACCTGGCTGTTGTCATACAGATTCCCTGCAGCCGACACCGTAGACAGGTTCATCCCAGCTCTGATACCAAAAACAGGATTCTGTGCCTGAATAGAGGCAGCCAGCAAGAGCAGAACTGCCATACATGTTGTTTTCATCATTGTTTTCATCGCTTTATGCATTAAATGGTATGGATAATTTTATAGTTTTATAATCAATCATTTCGTTCGACTTCCCATGAATACACGCTGATCCATTCATTCTCACTGATCACTTCCCGGTTCATCTGCTGTATGCGCCGGATCACTTCACCAGCCTGCTCGTCCCCGAGCGAAACCATGACCGAGGCATTGTATCCGGGCCATATGGGCGTATTCAGCCGTGGATCGCCCTTCCTGCTTTTCGCCACTACCTTGTCGTACACTTCGTACTCTTCCACCTTCATCGCTTCGAGCGCCCGAAGCAGCGAATCGAGCATGCTCACATCACAGGTGCAATAGATCATTTTCATAGCTGTGGATTTTAAATTTTTTCTGGTTGGGATGCGGGTTGCAGTTTCAGCGCTTTGCGGTTCATGCTGGTATAGATCACAGGGATCAGGAACATGGTGAAGATTTTCGACACCAGCAATCCCCCAATACAGGTGATGCCCAGGGGCGACCATATTTCCGAACCCATGCCTTTGCTGATGGCCATTGGGATCATCCCCAGGATGGCAATGAGAGAGGTCATCAGCACGGGACGGAGCCTGCAGCGCCCGGCTTCGGCCACGGCATCACGTAACGCCAGCCCACGCTTCCTGAGCATGTTCGTATAATCCACCAGGATGATGGCATTGTTCACATCGATACCGATCAGCATGATGAGCCCCACAAAGGTTACCACGCTAAGGGTGAGTCCTGCAATCTTGAAAGCCCAAATCACACCGATCACCGAGAGCGGTACCGTAAACATGATGATGAACGGATCCTTGAACGATTCAAACTGGGAGGCCATGATCATGTACACTAGCAGCATGCCGATGATGAACATCCACAGAAGGTTGCCGAACGAATCCGACTGCTCGGTTTTCTGGCCTGCCAGCTGGATGCTGATGCCCTGGGGAATATCAAGCGTGGAGAGCAACTGCTGCACCTTACCGTTCGCCTCTCCCAGGGAAGTGCTTTTCAGGTCGGCAGTCACGGTTACCTTTCTCTGCTGGCTTTCCCGGTCAATCTCAAGCGGACCGCTGCCCTCGGTTATGGTGGCTACGGCCGACAGCGGGATATGCTTACCCAGGAGGGTAGTGAGGCTGATGTTCTCCAGGTCCCTGGTGTCTTTGCGGTAAGTAGAATCATAGCGCACGCGGATGGTATATTCGTCCCCGTCTTCTTTATAGTTTCCTGCCTCTGCCCCGTATATGCTCTGCCTTACCTGCAGGGCCACCATGGCTGTGTTCAGGCCCATGGCTGCCGCCTTCTGCTGATCAATCTTCACCAGCAGTTCCATCTTTCCCTTGTCCACACTGCTTTCTACATTTGCCAGGTAAGGTTGCTTTACGAGCAAATCCCGGATTTTCAGCGCCGTTGCATTCATCTGTGTGAGATCATTTCCCATCACCATTACGGATACCGGTTTGATATTACCCAGCAGGGCGGTCGACAGGATGCTTCCCCCGCTCACCGTACAGCGTTCCACCTCGGGAATCTGCTCGATCCGCTCCCTCACCCGGTTGGCAATCTCACGGGCCGTTCTGCTTCTTTTGTCGGGCGGCGTTACCTTCACGATCAGGGTGGCCATGTTCTTCCCTTCTTCAAACCCAATGGCAGAAAGGACTCCGTCTTCTGTCTGCCCGACAATGGAAAATGACGACACAGCTTCAGGAATCTCCTCCCGGATAATCTGCTCCACTTTGGCGGTGACTCTTTCGGTTTCATTCACCGTGGTGCCTGCCCCGGTTTGTATGGTGATGGACACATCTCCTGCATCGAACTCAGGAATATAGTCGGAACCAACGCTCCGTCCAACCCACAACGTTACTGCAAACAACAGGATGCTGAAGAGAATGATCTGCCAACGGCGTCCTATGCTCCACACCAGGGCACGCTTATAGGCATTTTCCACTGCCACAAAGGCCTTCTCGCTTGCCAGGTAAAACTTCGATTTCTTCCTTCTTTTTTCTTTCACAGCATCGAAAAGCAATTGCGACGCCATCATGGGGGTCAGCCACATGGAGGTGGCCAGGGATGCAAGGAGCGTAACCGAAGTAAGAATGGCCAGCTGCCTGAACATGATGCCTACCAGCCCTCCCATGAACACCATCGGCAGAAATACCGCGATTATGGTGAGAGTGGAAGCGGTAATGGCCAGGCCCATCTCCTCTGTGGCAAAAACGGCAGCCTGCCTGGGTTTCACACCCCGTTCTATGTGCCGGGTAATGTTATCGAGTACTACGATGGCATTGTCGACTACCAGTCCTATAGCAATGGCCAGTGACATGAGTGAGAAGATATTCACTGTATACCCGGCCAGCAACATAAAGATAAAAGCTACTATGAGCGAAATGGGAATGGTGAGGATAATGATGAGACTGCCCCTGATGTTCCTAAGGAAGAGGAACACCACCAGGATCACGAAAATACCTGCATAGGATATGGTTTCCGAGAGATTATGAATGGACGAACTTACCAATTCTGAACTATCGAGCAACTCGTTGATGGTAACGTCCGGGGGAAGGGTCTTCTGGATGGCCTTCACTTCCTCCTTCACTTTCTGGGCTACTTCAAGCGTATTGGCTCCGCTTTGCTTTTGCACCATCAGACCTACCGA
>JAKAMP010000376.1 GCA_021812865.1 Bacteroidota bacterium
CTTATCTCCAGAGATACCTTTTTCCTTTACGATGCGGTGACCAATTCATTCCGGAGGGTGGCCAGTGAGCATGCTGAAGATCTGCAGGGAACAGAATACAGTGATGCGTTTTGTTCCGATGGAAAGGGTATGATCTGGATGTTGTCACATTCCAACAGTCAACTGTTTTCCAACTCACTGGCAACGGCTGAATACAGGCGATACCGCATGCGGCTCAGGGCACGCCCTGGCATCAATGTGCTGCAGGGAGCGACCTACAACTGCATGACAATTGACCGCATGAGACTGCTTTACCTGGCAGGCCATGCTCAGGTGCTGATATTTCACAGCGGCTCATCGCAAACGGCTTATCCCCTAAGCCTGCAGATTGTACTCTCCGATTTCCAGGGAAGGCAGCAATATGAAATCACAGACAGAAACAGTGTACACAGCTTCAGTTTTCCGCACCGGATGAACAACCTGCTGTTGCAGGTACAGGCACAATATCCTCAGTCCAGGCAGGCGGTTTATTACAGCTATCGGCTGGAAGGTGTAATGGAAGATTTCAGCCCGTGGCGATCGCGGAATGAAATTCACCTGGGATCCCTGCCGGAGGGCATGCATAAACTGGTCATAAGGGCGCAGACCATAAATTCAATGGCAAAGGCTGAGACGGTAATGGATATCCGGATAAGGATGCCTCTTTTCATGCAATGGTATATGATCCTTGCATACCTGCTGCTGGCATTCTGTGCTGCTGTGGTATACCTGCGCTGGAGATCCTATTCATTCGTGCAGCAAAAAATTAAAATCGAGGAAATTGTCAGCCAGAGGACGGAAGAAATAAGGAATGAGAAGGAACAGTCGGAACAGTTGCTGGCCAATATCCTTCCCAAGGACACGGCCGACGAACTTAAGAAGAAAGGCAAGGCCAGTTCCCAGAAGTACGATATGGTAACGGTTCTGTTCTCTGACATCCAGGGTTTTACCAAGATTGCGGAGCAAATGAACCCTGATACCCTGATCGATCAGTTGGATAACTTCTATTTCCATTTTGATTCGGTGGTAGAAAGGTACAATATTGAAAAGATAAAGACCATTGGGGATGCATACATGTGTGCGGGCGGTATACCTGAGAAAAACAGGACGAACCCGGTAGAGGTAGTGCTGGCTGCCCTCGAGGTGCAGGACTACATGAAGGAGTTGAAGAAGAAGAATGCCGAAATATGGGATGTGAGGATCGGGATACATACGGGTCCGGTGATTGCGGGGGTGATTGGGCACAAGAAATTTTCATATGACATCTGGGGGGATACGGTAAATACAGCCAGCCGTATGGAATCGTCGGGTGAGGCAGGCAAGATCAACATTTCGGGGCAAACGCACGAGATGGTGAAGGATTTCTTTATCTGCGAGTACCGTGGCAAGATGCCCGTAAAATACAAAGGCGAGATCGACATGTATTTTGTTAAGGGCATCCGGCCGGAGCTTTCGGTTGATCTGTACAAGATTCCGAACCGGAACTTTCTTGTCCAGCTGCAGAAATTGAGGATCCTCGACCTGGAAGAGAAAATTTTCGAGGTTTTCTCGTCGGAAGCTCATGAGAAGCTCACTTTTCATAACCTGAGGCATACCATGGAGGTATATTCGCAGGCGGAATTACTGGGAAGAGCTGAATCCCTTACTGAAGAGGATCTTCTGATCGTAAAAACCGCGGCCCTGCTGATGGACATCGGATACCTGAAGGATTACCATACTCCGGTGGAGAAATCGGCCGTGTTTGCAGGAAGTGAGCTTCCCCGTTACCGGTTTACAGAAAGTCAGGTGAACCAGGTTGAAATGCTGTTACGATCGTCAATGGCAGTGAATGCAGGTTCATCCCAGATGGAAAAGATACTCATGGATGCCCAGACCCTCTATTATGGCCGGGTGGATTTTATTCCCCTTTGTGAAAACCTGTATCAGGAAGAGTTGCATTATGGAATGGTGCAGGGAAAAACAGAGTGGGTCCGTTCCATGGTACAAAAGATAAACCGGCATGAATATTATACTTCCACGGCAAGGAAGCTGCGGGAGGTGAGCAGGGACGAGCAGTTGAGGCAGCTCGAAAATCTGGTTTAAAACATCCTTTTTATGAACCCGCGTAACCATTATGTTTGTACCTTTGCCGGTGCAAGAAAAATAATTGAATTATGGAAAATATAGTATGGGAAAACCTGCCTTTCGGGTATTTCAAAACCGATTATAACATACGATGCAACTACCGAAATGGCAAATGGGGAGAACTGGAAATTACTTCCTCCGAATACATTTCTGTTCACATGGCGGCCACAGCCCTGCATTATGGTCAGGAAGCCTTTGAGGGACTGAAGGCATACATGGGGAAAGATGGGAAGATCAGGCTTTTCAGGTGGGAAGAAAATGCCAGGAGGATGGGCCGTTCGGCTGACGGAATCCAGATGGCAAAGGTACCCGATGAGCTCTTTCATCAGGCGGTATTGA
This sequence comes from Bacteroidota bacterium, assembly GCA_021812865.1. Classification (GTDB taxonomy): domain Bacteria; phylum Bacteroidota; class Bacteroidia; order Bacteroidales; family JAAYUG01; genus JAKAMP01. Next base: position 2,482 of record JAKAMP010000376.1, read on the forward strand.
AGGCTGTTCAGTTGAATAAAAAGTTTGTTCCTCCATACGGCACGGGCGCTTCTTTGTATATCCGTCCCCTTCTCTTTGGAACCGGCGCTGAAGTTGGAGTAAAGGCTGCGAAGGAATATATGTTCATGGTCTTTGTGACCCCCGTAGGACCCTATTTCAAGGAAGGTTTCAAGCCGGTTGACATCATGATATCGCGTGATCATGACCGGGCTGCCCCCCTTGGCACAGGCAATATCAAGGTGGGGGGCAATTATGCTGCCAGCCTCGTATCGCTCGATATTGCCCACCATTCAGGATATGGTACTGCCCTGTACTTGGATGCCAGGGAAAAGAAATACATTGATGAATGCGGACCTGCTAATTTTTTTGGCATCAGGAATAACACCTATATCACACCCGAATCCAAGTCGATCCTGCCCTCCATTACGAACATGAGCCTGGTCGAACTGGCAAAAGACCTGGGCTTGAAGGTGGAAAGAAGGCCTGTTCCGATCGAAGAACTGGAACAGTTTGAAGAGGTTGGCGCCTGCGGGACTGCAGCTGTGATCACCCCGATCAGGAAAATTTTCGATCCTTCCACTAACAAGGTTTACAGTTACTGCCGCGACAACCAGCCGGGTCCCATATCGGTGAAACTTTACAACAAACTGATAGCCATTCAGTACGGGGACGAGCCCGATACGCATGGATGGATCACTTTTGTGGAATAAGGGGAATAATTTTGTTTCGGGTTTAAGGTTTAAAGTTTTAGTTTCGGTCAGTGGCTGGTTTCCTTACTCCTTGTAACCGCGATTGGACGAGAGATTAGGAGATGTTTTCCGGTTTTATAGTTTCTAGCCCGTAACAAGGGCCCCTTAGGAAATTACCAAGCTTCTGTAATATAGAATACTTCCCCTTGATTTCGGCATTTTATTTTTGTATCTTCGCGGTTTCTGCAAACACTATAGGGTGCAAAAGGAAACAAGTACCATCAGGGGACGGTTATTCACTTCCTATCTGACTTCAATCATCAGCAATTCACTGGTTTTATTCTTAGTGGGGCTGGTTTTGCTATTGCTGTTGAATACCCGAAAGCTGGCTGACTATGTGAGGGAAAATATTGGCTTTACCGTCATGCTGAACGACAATGTGCGTGAGGCCGATATCCTGAAACTGCAGAAAAATATCGATGCCCAGGGTTATGTGAAGTCGACCCGTTATGTTTCGAAGGAAAAAGCCGCCGAGGATCTGCAAAACGAACTGGGGGAGGATTTCATCAAATTTCTGGGTTACAATCCGCTGCTGCCAACGATCGATCTCAAACTCAGGGCTGATTATGCCAATACCGACAGCATCGCCGTGATTGAAAAGAGGCTGATG
>JAKAMP010000377.1 GCA_021812865.1 Bacteroidota bacterium
AGCGACGGATCGGTAACCAGTTTGTTAGCGGCCTGAGCAAAATGGGATCCCGGGTCAAAAACCATGAGGCCAAGGCGGAACATACCTACCAGGAAGCCGATCAGCAAGCCCCATTGCCCGGCTTTGGGTGTGATCCGGCGGTTGAATACACCCAGAAGGAAAACGGCCGCAATGGCAGGGGCGATAAGCGACTGAACATTCTGGAGATATTCGTACAGCACGCTTCCCAGACCTTTCATGATGGGTATCCATATCAATCCAAGTAGCACCACTGAAACAGTTGCCACACGGCCTACCCAGACCAATTTATGTTCGCTCGCATCGGGGCGGTAATGTTTGTAAAAGTCGATAGTGAAAAGGGTTGCGGAAGAGTTGAAGTGCGCTGCAAGGCTGGTCATAAGGGCAGCAATAAAGCCTACCACCACAATACCCTTTATTCCCACAGGAAGCAAGGAACCGACAAGGCTTCCATAGGCTTCGTTGTTATCGGTGAACATTAGTTGGCCTTTCATTCTGAGCGCTGCTGCGATCATTCCGGGGATAAGAAACATGAATACAGGAAGAATTTTAAGGAATCCGGCGAAGATGCTTCCCCTTCGGGCATGCTGAAGATTCTTTGCTGCCAGTGCACGCTGTACAATGTGTTGGTCTGTGCACCAGTACCAGAATCCGATGATTGAAGCGCCAAAGATCACACCAATGCCAGGAAACTTATCGTACCAGGGATCACCTTTCTGGTGGATAAGATGGATGTTGTTGCCTGCCGATTTCACCACTTCATGCCAGCCATCGATCAGACCGCCCCCACCGAGCTTCAGCAGACCAAGAACCAGAATCGTGATAGAACCTAGTATCAGAATGGGAGTCTGAATCACCGAAATGGTCATGATTCCCTTCATTCCTCCCAGTACCGTGAATATACCTGTGATCAGCACCAGGCCAATCGCTCCATACCAGAAATCGATTCCCATGACACTCTGAAGGAATATACCACCGGTAAAGGCGGTTACCGATACTTTCGTAAGCACATAACTGATCAGTGTGATGACAGAAAGGGTGGAACTGGTGCTCTTGTTGAACCTTTTCATCAGAAATTCGGGCATGGTGAATACCTTGCTATGGGCGTAGAAAGGAACAAACACCCATCCCAGGATGAGGATCATCCAACCCTGCATTTCCCAATGGGCCATGGCCATTCCGCTTTCTGCACCGGCCCCGGCCAATCCTACCAGGTGTTCAGAACCTATGTTTGCCGCGAAAATTGCAGCCCCCACAGCCAGCCAGGTTTCGCTCCTGCCTGAAAGAAAATAATCACTGGTATCGTCTTTCTTATGTCGAAGTACCCACCATACAATGCCCATGAGGCTTCCGAAAAACAGGAGGATAATGATCCAGTCAAGTAGTTGCATAGGTTTTCTTATTAGTTAGTGTTCGGTTAGTTTTAAGTGTGAAACTAACGCTTATTTGTGCAAAACCAAAACATTCTGCAACTTTTTTATTTAAAGGGACTGAGAAACAAAAATTCATTAGGGCAAGGTATCATTTTGCACTTGGGTTCACATTTTATTTCTTCTTAACCGGTCATTTTACTCACTTTCATTTTCTCATGGGTTTTGCCGACATCATCTGGTCGAGCACTTCCTGCAGTTCGGCATAGGAAGCTTTAGGAACGAGATAGCTGTGCCTGCCATGGGGATCAATCCTCCAGTTTGTGTAGCTTCTGCCCAGGGCTGAAGATTTTCCGAAGGGAACAATGTAATAATTAGTGTTCCAGCCATGTACAGCGCTGAAATAGGAAGAAAGTCCCCTGACAGCATAAAGCACCTGCAGTTCATCCCAACTCTGGTTGTTTGCATATTTGTCCCGGCAATAGAAGCACATGGCCACAGGATTCTGTTCCTTCCTGTATAACTTATTGAGAATGGCTCCGCTCCAAACCTTGCTGCCTAATTCAAAACCGCCAAAAGTGGCCTTGCCGGGCCAGTTTTTCAACACATAGGCCGATGCCTGCGGGTAGGTAGCCAAGTTAAACTCCTCTTTCCCATCGGGGTAACTTCCTCCCATGCAAGACCACTCCCTCACTTTGCGTGAAACCAGTTCCTTCCCTGTAAGTTTGCTTATGCTGTCAGGACCAGATTGAAGAAGCTTTTCCAGGTTATTGAGGAAACCCACCGAAACGATGATTACACTCGAATCGGGCTGCTGTGACAGGATTTTCCTGTATAGTTTGTAACCTTCCATCACATCTGTTCCTGATTTTATCTGATGCGGAAAAGCAGCCTGAACCTGTTTAATGTACTTTGAACTGTCGTTTTTGATGGGATTGATCCCCCTGAATACTCCAATAGGAATATTTTTTCTTCCGTACCACTCATTAATGGCATCGATACAGGGAACCGCCCATTTCCCATCATAGGAATCGGCCGAAGAACTGACCACTATTCCGAGGATTTCGCATTCGCCAAGGTCGGCCAGGTGATGCAATATGGCCAGGGCGCCTGCATCATCCACATCGAGAGCAAAATCGGTATCGAAAATGATTTTGACAGGCTGGGCAGGAACCTGAACAATGCAGAAAATGAGCGCTATCAGAACAACTGCTTTATTGAATATGGTCTTTAAACAGGAATCGGGTATCATAGGATTTCGGGTTCATTTGAAAAACTAAAATTATCATTCCCATCCCGATTTTCAAAACAAAAATACATTAACTCTATATGCAGCGCTCACCTATTCATACCTAAAACCCAATCCTGAAAAGCAAAGCAGCATGATACAGATACCAGCTTTATCATCAGAAAAAAAATTAAATTTACACTAAGTATGCCCTTATTTCGCGTCTGCCTTCAGTACATACCGATAACTGAATGCTGAAATGAGAGAGGTCTGTGAGGTGATGGGCTGAATAACAACCCTTTCAGATTGAAGAAATGATGAATGTCAACAAAGCTGAATTTCGGTTTTACGAAGAGCTGAATGATTTTCTTCGCCCGTCATTGTGTAAGAAACCTTTCATTCACTATTTCAGGAACAATCCCACCGTCAAAGACACCATCGAAGCGCTCGGAGTGCCGCATGTGGAAGTCGATCTGATCCTGGCCAATGGGGAGCCGGTTGATTTCGCTTATCGTTTGGCTGATGGCGTCCACATATCGGTATATCCCAAATTCGAAACTTTCGATATTTCGGGTATCAAAGGAACTGGAATGCCGGCCCTTCGAAATCCAAGGTTTATTCTTGATGTTCACCTGGGACGGCTGGTCCGCTACCTGCGGATGCTGGGATTTGATTCCCTATACGAGAATAATTCGGAAGATCAGGAGTTGGTTGAATTTTCGTTGCAGGAGCACAGGATATTGCTTACCCGTGACCGCGAGCTACTTAAGCAGGAAAAACTGACACACGGTCTATGGCTTCGTTCGGCCAACCCAAAGCAACAGGCAAAGGAAATAATTATCCGACTTGATCTCCATAGTATGGTTGGTCCATTTTCGCGTTGTATGGAATGCAATGGTTTGATTGAAAATATTGATAAAACATCTGTATTGAATATACTTCAGCCAGGTACGCTCCGTACATTCAATGATTTTTTCAGGTGTACCTCCTGCGGGAAAGTATACTGGAAAGGGGCACATTATCAACGGATGGCAGGGATACTTAAAGAGCTCACAGAGGATACACAATCCTCATTCCTGGTTAGAGAAGCCCGTCCGGATCAAATCTGAATGCGCAACAACTCTCGGGTTTGCCTCAGGGCATCAGCAGAGCATTAAAGAGCAGCTTGTAAGTCACAGGCACCGATGCCCTGAAAACCGGGCTGAATCCAAACAGCACCAGCTG
>JAKAMP010000378.1 GCA_021812865.1 Bacteroidota bacterium
CAACCAGGATCTTGAATACAGGAAAATCAACATTGAATACAATCTTTATGATGAGGCTCAATCCCAACAGGATTAAAATGATTCCTCCAATGATTGCTACATTCATTTTCATATTTTTTAAAATTAATTTTCATGAAGCAAATATATGTAGGGATAACGCATCATTTCAAAGGTATATCGGCGAGTGCCCGATTAATTCCGGCGAGTCCCCTCTGGAAAACTGGTCAGAACAACCTTTGCCATCCGCAATCATTCCTGTTTTTCTGCCGGTAATCAAAACTTCCATTCTTTTCATTCTCAGCGCCGGTACCTGTGCTTTTCCGGATCGGCCATTCGTACAATCACCGGGGAGAACCTTGCAAGGATTTCGACCAGTTCACTCTGTTCGTTCATCACCCAATGGATGTTCTTGTATGCCATCGGCGCTTCGTCTATGTCCCCGCCAATGAGTGTTACGCCTTTCCGGGTCAATTCCTCTTCCATGTCGCTTCTGTTGAACTGCTTCATTGCCTGGTTTCTCGACATTCTTCGTCCTGCCCCATGAGATGCCGAAGAAAGCGAGGTGGGGTTGCCTTTCCCCTTGACGACATAACCCGGTTCAGTCATCGATCCGGGAATGATGCCTGTGGCATGTTCTCCAGCCGGTGTGGCGCCCTTGCGATGCACTATGACTTCCCTGTTGCCTACTATCCTTTCTTTCCAGGCAAAATTGTGATGGTTTTCCACCGATGTTAGCACATCAAAACCGCTGTCTGCAATGATCTTCTGATGGATTTCACGGTGGCAGGCAGATGCATACTTGCCGGCCAGGTTCATGGCGGTCCAGTATTCCTGTCCTTCCTCTGATTCAAGGTTAAGCCACGCCAGGTGCTTTGCCTCATCAGGAAGACGAGTCTGTTGCATGGCTATTTTCGAATAATATGTTGCAATCTCATTTCCAAATCCCCTGGAACCGGAATGCGACAGAATACTGATGTATTTCCCTGGTTCGGCTCCAGGCATATGACTTCCCGCAGGCACTTCCAGAATGCCCCATTCGGCAAAATGATTTCCAGCGCCCGATGTTCCGAGCTGACGAAACGCAAGACCTTTCAGGTCCCTTATCTGGCGGCATGTATTCCATTCCGGTTCATCAAATACACGGTCATCCTTGTGATCCCTGCATTCCGACCCTACGCCGAATATGGTGTGCTTCTGTAAAAGATTCATCAGTTTATGATGAAGCTGATTCATGTGTGCTGCCGGAAGATTGAATACGGTAAGACACATCCGGCAGGCAATATCTACACCCACAGCGTACGGAATGACGATGTTGTCTTCGGTTGCCAGAACGCCCCCGATAGGCAGCCCATAACCGGCATGAGCATCCGGCATAAGAGATCCAGCCACGGTTACCGGCAATCTCATGGCCGCATGCATTTGCCTGAGGGCGCCCTCCTCGATCTGATCCTTTCCGTATATGGTAAAATCTAGAGGTTTTTCAAGCAGGTGCGCAACCGGTGCATTTTTATGCCCTGCCTGCTGCATTCTGTACCTGTATTCATCCAGAGCTGAAAGTTCAGGATACTCATGCAAAGATATGTTGCCCTTGAGAAATTCCCTGAACAGGGCCATAATTTCATCTTTCTTCATCCCTTTCCTGTGCTGCAGTTCCCTGGCTGTACGGCCAAAATATCTAAGAAAGTCAGGTTCCCCGATTCCCAGGATATTCAGGTCAATGTTCCGGATTTTGTTTTTTTTCATCTTATGTCAACCGGAATGGAAAGCTTCCTGCCAGGTATTGTGTGCCTTCACAGGCAACCAGATCAGTTAAAAATAAACTGCCAGCCAATTTGCATCTGCCAGTCATAATTCCTCGTATCGACGTTGGGCACCGTCTCCTGGGATAACAGCCTGGTATAATTGACTTTGATTACCGAATCGTACTTCTTCAGGTAATAGTCATAACCTAAGGAATACATTTTTGTGAGTCCCTGGATGAGGTCATTCATGTTCGATACCTCGTACCGGTATGAAACGGAACTGTTGAGCTTGATAAAATAGTAATTTACCTGCGTAAGCCATCCACCTGCCATGAAAAAGGTAGTGCTGGTATTCATGAGCCGCTCCGGTGTATTGGGCGTCATCTTGATCTGGTCGGTCTCGAATGTAACCGAAAGTCCTTTATACATGGCGAACACATCAAATCCTACCGTCTGTTTTTTCCCGTTGATGGTTTTGATCATATAGTCATTGCCGGTATACTGTGCCTTTTCAGCATAGCGTGCACCCAGCCCGAGTGAAAAAATGAATTTTTCGGCATGAGACATATCTATTTCACGGTATTTCAGCTTAGGATCATTGGTAAATTCTACCCGCCCCAGGTATTCCAGCTTACCGCTCTTGTCGTTGGGTGTATAGAGGCTTTGTTCTCCCATTCCGGAATAAACACCGGCATAAAGCCGCAACCTGTCACCGATCATCTTTTTATTAAGGGTCAGTCCAATATCACGCTGGGAAAAGAAATTTCCCCTGGCAATTTCGGCACGATGGAAGAAGGGGGAGTAAGCAAAAGATACAAGAGATCCCCTGGAGAAAGGAAGTTTCTGGTATCCCAACTTTATATCCATAAATTTTAGTCCTTTATAAAGCATATAAGCATCCATGAAGCCGGGTGTTTCCGGATCATTCCTGTTGGCCATAAGGTTCGCAAAATCGAGTTGAAGCTTGAATTCATATTTCTTTTTATAGCTGCCTTCAACGGTAAACTGGGCATCTCTCAGGTTTAAGGCGTCTTTCGAATGATTATCCACGCCTGGAAGCAGGTGGTTATAATTATATAAAGTGGTAATCAGTCCGGAGAAATCCAATTCGTTCTCGTTCTTTTGAATGATGAATTGTGCGTGGGTATTGAGGATAAGAAGAAATACGAATGCACAGAGGATCAGTGTTTTCTTCATTTGCTGATTTTATTGTGGCTTGAATTAGTTATGATTGGGATAGCCGGGAGTGGGAACAGGCAGGTAATACCAGTTATCAGAACCGTCGGGCAACATGCCATAACTCATGCCTTTGGGTATATCTGCAGGATAGGTGAGGGTGTCGATAATGACTGGCGCTTCCGTAGGGCTGTTTCTGTAATACACGCCAATGGTTTCACCCGTGGAACTGAGTCCGAAATTGGTATGGATCTGCTTGCCCACGATATTCATGCCATCGCACCAGATTACCAGGTATCCCATCGAATTGATGGTAATTTCGGGCAGTTCGTATTTAAGAGGTGACGACGGGTTGTCGCTTACATACCACTTGCCCTGTTCCATCAAGATGTTTTTGCTCGATCGGTTGAATATCTCAAACCAGTCGGAGAAGGCACCATATTCATTTGTATTGAGCGATCCCCTGGACACCACTTCATTTACCCGCATTATCCGGTATTGAATATCAGGGTTACCGTTGTCGGGTTTTGGAAAAAGATTCCGGTCTTTGGTACAGGATAGTACCAGAAAAACCAGAAGGATCATCAGAATTTTTTTGTTCATATTGGGCAGGGAAAATTTACATGAGTACTGGACTGGAGTTTTGTAAATGGTTTTCAGGTTTGATCGGCTGGATAAGATATACCACATATATTGCGTACAGTATCCATGGTTTTCATCATGCCCAGGCTGAAATCAAGGGTCAAGAATTCACTTTCAATGGTTCCGGCCCGGAGACACCTGGCAGCTTCCATGGCCTCAAACTGGTAGCCCCAGCCATCGAACCCTGCATCGATAACCCTGTCGGGTTGCCCGTTCGCACGGATAATCGCTTTGCTGGCCCTGTGCAAGTGTTCTGGTATTTCAAAGCTGCCTTTT
>JAKAMP010000379.1 GCA_021812865.1 Bacteroidota bacterium
AGTTCTTCATTGCCTCAGTCACATACAGGCAAAATTACCTCGAAAATAAAACCCGCTCAGCCGAGGTATCCAGTCTGAGATCGGAACAGGACACCCTGAACCTGAAGATCGGCGAGGCAAAAAGTAACCTGGAAGCTTATGCCAATGAACGCTCCCTTCTCGGCGTTAACCAGGTGCTGGGCGGAAAAGACAAAAGGGTAACCCCGCAGGAGCTGGATGCCGGGGCGGAATTCTATAGGTCAAGACTCACCGAAGTCTCCCTGAATGAACTCGACCTGAACAGGAACATAGAAAAATGGGAAGAAAGGCTCACGGCTATTGAATCACAGCTCAAATCCATGGGTACAGGAGAAAACAAGCCGGTTTCGGAAATCATGGTTACCGTGAATGCCGTTGAAACCACCCCGGCCGCTCTCACCATTAGCTATTTTGTGAGCGAAGCCAGCTGGACGCCGGCATACGATGTCCGGGTAAAAGGACCCGATGCACCCCTCGAACTGGTATATAAAGCCAGTGTTACACAAAACACCGGTGAAAACTGGGATAATGTGAAACTCAGTCTCTCCACCGGAAATCCCACTCTTTCAGGCAGTCTGCCCGTGATATGGCCCTGGTTTCTACAGCCGGCACCTGATTACCAGTTAAAAAAAGAGTCGGGTGAACCTTCTCTAGTTGTAAAACCCGCGGGATACCAAGGGTTCAATGGTAATGTGAAAGGGCAGGTAACCAGCCTGGACGGAGAACCATTGCCAGGAACCACCATCATGATAAAAGGCACCAATATCGGTACGGTTTCCGATTTGCAGGGCAACTATAGCCTGCATGTGAAATCACAACACGATGTGCTGGTATGTAGTTTCATCGGGTTCAAGACCGTGGAAACCATGGCGGACTGGACAGTGATCAATTTCAAACTTGCAGAGGATGTAATGAACCTGCAGGAGGTAGTGGTAACAGGTTACGGGGTGAAACGCGATGCCTCTGAAGATGATGAGGTGACACGGGAAGAACCCAAACCCAAAGCCGAGTATACTACCGCCGAATACAAGGAAACCGCCACCCTGCATGAATATACCATTCAGGAACCTTACACTGTTGCATCGGATAATCAGCCTGTTGGCATGAGAATACAAGCTGCTGAAGTGCCTGCAACCTTTGAATACTACTGTACGCCGAAGCTGGACAGGGACGCCTTCCTGGTTGCCCATGTCACGAACTGGCAGAACCTGAACCTGCAACAGGCTAACGTAAGCCTCTTCCTGGAAGATGCGTTTGTAGGTAATGCCAGCCTCGATGTACAGAATACCAGGGATACGCTAGACTTTTCCCTGGGAAGGGACAAGAGGATCATCGTGGAAAGAGTGAAAAAGAAAGATTTCAATTCCAGTCAGACAGTAGGCGCAAACCAGAAACAAAGTATAGGCTGGGACATCACGGTTCGTAATACCAAAAACTACCCCATCCGGCTGAACCTCGGTGACCAGATACCCCTTACCCGAACCGATGAGATCTCGGTAGAGGTGACCGATAAAGGAGGCGCTGCCTATAATAAGGAAACAGGGAAACTTACCTGGATACTCGAATTAAAACCATCGACCACCCAAAAGGTATCCTTTGCCTACACTGTGAAATATCCAAAAAACAGGAGACTGAACCTGGAATGACTTTCAGGTGCCGGTTCAGATGGCGCTTTGAGGCTGGTTTTCTTCCGCAACGGGCTCAGCTGCTTTCAAACCGAAAAACCTCTTCTGGAAAAGAAGGATGATAATCACGCCAATGGTGATGGAAGAATCGGCCAGGTTAAATACCGGGCGGAAAAACTGGAATTCCTGTCCGCCCACAAAGGGGAACCAGTTGGGAAAATGACCGTTGATAAGCGGGAAATAGAGCATATCGACCACTTTCCCGTGAAGGAATGAGGAATACCCGCCACCCTCAGGAAACAAGGTTGCCACGGTGGCCGGAGTACTCTGGTTGAAAATCATTCCGTAGAACATGCTGTCGATGATGTTGCCCACGGCGCCCGCCAGCACAAGGGCAATGGAAAGTATGAGCCCCCCGTGTGCCTTGTTTTTGACAAGGTAATTCAGATACCAGATAATGCCCCCGATAGCGATTAGCCTGAATATGCTGAGCATGGTCTTGCCAATGCTGCCGCCAAACTCCATCCCGAAGGCCATTCCGTTGTTTTCGATGAAATATATCCTGAACCAGTTACCTATCACATCGATATTCCCGTAATACATCATATGGGTCTTGATCCATATTTTAACAAACTGATCTACTGCCAGAACCAGCACGATGAGCAGGACGGCTTTCTTTCCTATCGAGATTGACTTCAGCATAGTTTGATAATCGTTAGCCTGCAAAACTACCAAAAACCCTTAAATAAAAAAAAATGATCGGGTGTGACTACCCGATCATTTCCATTCATATTCGAACTTCGAATCAGCGTTGTCCTTGCTTGGCGTCGATGCTGAGGGTAGCATGGGGAACTGCCCTGAGCCTCTCCTTGGAAATGAGCTTGCCGGTTTCCCTGCAAATGCCATAAGTCTTGTTTTCTATGCGTACCAGGGCTGCCTGCAGATGCTGAATAAACTTCTGCTGCCGCTGGGCAAGCCTGCCGGCCTCTTCCTTCGACAAAGTGGAAGCGCCTTCTTCCAATACCTTGAATGTAGGGGAAGTATCCATGGTATCATTGCTCTCGCTCTGAGTAATGGCACTCTTTAGCAGCTCATAATCCTGCTTGGCTTTTTCGAGTTTCTCCAGAATAATCTGTTTGAACTCGACAAGCTCTTCGTCTGAATACCTTGTTTTCTCTGCCATACCTCTCAAATTTTGTTAAAGGTAATTAAATTTTATCGATTATGGAACTGCTGTTCAGCTAATCTTCTCTACTTTGATCAGGGTGGTAATATCCTCTTCTATTTCAACCAGTTTGCCCTCATGCTGCGGGATGGAATCGACCAGTTCGATAACCGGCGCAAGGGTTTGCGAACCGATATACTGCAGGTGTTTCTCCACTGCTTTATTGAAGTAACTGTGCCGCTTGATGGCAATCTGTATCTTGTCGGTTACATCAAAACCTTTTTCTTTCCTAAGGTTCTGAATGCGGTTCACAAATTCACGGGCAATCCCCTCTTCTCTCAGGTCTTCGGTGATGGTAATATCGAGTGCTACCGTAAACTTCCCTTCGTTAGCCACCAGCCAGCCGGGGATATCTTCCGAAATGATCTCCACATCGGCCAGGGTAAGCTGTACATCTTCATGATCAACTTTAAGCTGCCAGTTGCCGTTCGACTCAAACGCTATGATGTCGGCCTGGGTCATCAATCCTACTGCAGCGGAAATCCCCTTCATCAGTTTCCCGTAACGCGGCCCGAGGGATTTGAAATTGGGTTTGATCTTTTTAATCAGGATGCCGGCCGTATCGGAGATATAATCTACTTCTTTCACGTTCACCTCGCTCATAATGAGATTTTTCACAGCCTCAAACTGGCCCCTGAAATCGTGGTTCGTTACTGGAACCATAATCTTGCTTAGCGGCTGACGCACCTTGATGTTCACTTTCCTTCTCAGGCCGAGGATCATCGATGAATATTTCTGGGCAATATCCATCCGTTCTTCCAGCTGCTTATCAACAGCCGAATCATCAAAAGCAGGGAATTCGGCGAGGTGAACTGACTCAGCCTTTTCCAGTCCCGAGAGGCTGTTCAGGTCGGTATACAGCTTGTCCATGTAAAAAGGCGCCACGGGTGAGGCAAGTTTTGCAATGGTGACCAGACACTGGTAAAGGGTTTGGTAGGCAGCCAGTTTGTCCTTGC
>JAKAMP010000380.1 GCA_021812865.1 Bacteroidota bacterium
ATTGAAATAGCCATAACCGGCCTGCCCCCCATCGCATAAACATCACTCAACGCATTGCATGCAGCGATTTGTCCGAAAACATAAGCGTCATCGACGATAGGCGTAAAAAAATCGGTAGTGGAAATAACTGCGGTTCCGTTGCCCAGGTCATATACTGCTGCATCATCTTTCGATTCCCTTCCAACAAGCAAAAAAGGATCAACCATGCCTGCAGGCACTCTCAACAATATCTCTTCCAGTTCAGACGGGGATATCTTGCATCCGCATCCGGCGCCAGGGCTGAATTGGGTCAGTTTTATATTTTCCATGGGAAATATTTCAGTCCCGCGGGACCAATCTATATAGACATTAAAAGTAACTTTTGTTTGCGTTGAAGATCGCTGAAAATTATCATGTGAAGGAGTTTTTTTGAAAACGCCTCATGAACAGGACTTTTCAATTATCATTCTATGGATTTCCCTTCATGGTATATGGTGTTCATAATTGCAGGCACATCAATTCTGCCTTGCTGATCATCCAGAATGCGTAAGATACTTCCCGTACGTTTTCTCATCTGGGCCTCATAGGTTTTGTCGTAATATTCCAAGGCAATCATCGCCGCATTTGCAAAATCCCCATGTTCAACAAAGGAAATGGCTTTCCCAGCATGATCGATTCCCATTCTTCTCTGAATCCGTTGAAAACATAGAATAAGCGATTCTGTCTTGTCCCGGGAATAATCTTCTACAAGTTGCTCAATCCTTGCCTCAAAAGACCTTTTAATCAGCACCATAGGCGAAGCCTGCATCTGGAGGAAAAGCGCACGGGGAATTTGTACCTGTCCGATGTTTATACTCTCATCTTCTATCCAAACCGTTTTCCCCCGGTCAAGTTCATTCCATTTTTTTCCCAACTCGTTTTCAAACTGCTCCTGTGTAGGCTGCTGGTTTTCCCCGATCCAGCCAAAGGTCGAGCCTTTATGAGAAGCTAGGGCCTCCAGGTTGATCACTTGTTCTCCTTCATTACATAAATCCTCTATGAGCCGGGTCTTCCCTGAACCTGTATACCCTCCCAGTATACTGATATTCTGAGCTTCTTCAAAACTAGAATGAACATATCTTCTGTAGCCTTTATACCCTCCGTTCAGTATCTTTACTCTAAAGCCCGATATATCCAATAGCCATGCAAGGCTTGCGCTTCGCATTCCTCCCCTCCAGCAATACAGCAGAATTTCTTTATGTGGCGCAATTTCGAGAGCCTTCTCCACATACCTGCCCATTCTGGGCCCAACCAGTTCAAGCCCCTTCTGAACAGCGATTTCCTTTCCTTGCAGGGTGTACAGTTTCCCTATTTCTGCCCTCTCATCATTGGAAAAAATAGGGTAAACATACGCTCCCGGTATATGCCCTTTTTCATACTCAAGAGGAGTCCTAACATCGGCCACTGGGATATGATTTGAAGCCTCAAGGAAATCTGCTGCCGAAATAATTTCTGTACTCATTGCGGATTCAAACTTACATAATAAATCCGATGCCGTGAAATATGCATTGCCGCAGCATTATTTTTCACAAAGACTGTCTCATCATTCAGTTAAATTCTGGTTCAATGATGAACGGTTGCAGAATGCAAGCATTTCTTACCCGTATGGCTTCAATACTTGGATTTATTTCTGTTAAAAACTGTTAAAATATCAACATGAATCACTCCGATATATAATGTAAATGATTGATATTTAGAATTATGCAGCAATTAGTGGAATTTTAACAAATAATTAGCTTTTAACGCCGCAAACATGGAATACTATTATTGTCATATTTGCGATTCAATTCTGGAAATACAATCTTTTAATTTTTTTATTATGAGGAAAATTTTGACGGGAGTACTGATTTTTTGTGCCAGCGCTCTATATGCCCAACCTAAAAATGCCCAGTTTGCAGGAAGTGGCGCAGTACCCGATGGGGTTATCAAAGGTGTGGTAATAACCGGTAAAGACCAGCAGCCGCTTGAATTTGCCAGCGTTGGCGTATACAGAATGCAGGACTCCACCCTGGTAACCGGAACGCTTACTGATAATAAGGGCAATTTCACTATTGATAAGCTCCCTTATGGAAAATACTACGTGGAAGTAAATTATGTGGGTTTCAGGAAATTTCGTATAAAGAATGTTATTATAAGCCCTAAAAGCCATATCGCGAATACCGGGAATATCGAAATCACTGAAAATTCAACAGCCCTCAACGAGGTTGTTGTTGTGGGGCAGCAAAGTCAAGTGGAATACAAACTCGACCGTAAAGTGGTCAATGTTGGTTCGGACATTGTCGCAGCCGGCGGTTCGGCTGTCGATGCCCTACAGAATGTTCCCTCCGTTCAGACCGATGTAGATGGAAATGTTACCCTCAGAGGAAGTTCCAGCTTTACCGTACTCATCGATGGCAAACCCAGTGTTTTGCAGGGGAGTGAAGCCCTTCAGCAGATTCCTGCAGGTAGCATTGAAAATATTGAAATCATTACCAACCCTTCCGCAAAATACGATCCCGATGGCGTTTCCGGTATTATCAATGTGGTAATGAAAAAACAAAAGTTTTCAGGTATCAGCGGCCAGGTCAATGCAACCACTGCTTTTAACCAACCTCAGTTTGGAAGCGATTTTCTTCTGAATTACCGCAACAATAAAGTGAACTTTTTTGTTGGGGCCGACTGGAACAAAATGCAATTCCCCGGCAAAATGAAATATCTTACAGAAACTTATAATACAGTTACCGATACGAACCTTTTCATGTATAACACGGCCGACAACATTATGGAACGGAAGGGTTACGGTTTTAAAGGCGGTATGGAATGGAATTTTAATACAAACAACAGCATCTCTCTTTCCGGTAATGTCGGTAACCGCTCCTTCCTTAGAAACAGCACAGCAAATTATTATGAATACACCGTGCCGGCCTCTTTCAAAGACTATTATATAAAAACGAATAATTCGGACGGCGCGTGGAAATACTTCAGCCTGAATTCCGATTATACGCATAATTTTGAAGAAAAGGGGCATCAACTTACTGCTTCTGCCTATTTCTCACATAGTGAAAATAACAACGTGGGAAACTATTGGCAGCGTTCAACCGATTCTGTATGGCATGACATGAATCCATCGGTAGGCAATGCAATTAGGCGATCATTCACCCTGGGGTTACAAAATAACATGAGGCTGAAACTCGATTATGTTAAACCTTTTACTGAGAAAACAAAACTGGAAGCAGGCTACCAGGGCCGTTTTCAATGGTCAAACGATACCATGACTGTAAAGAATTTTGACCCGGAGCTGAATACCTGGACGGAAGATACGACGTATTACAATCCAACTAAATTTCTCGACAATATTCAGTCAGCCTACGTAACTTTCTCTTCTTTTACTAGGATATTTGATTTCCAGCTTGGGCTGCGCGCAGAGTATAACGACCGTAATCTTACCCGTTTGCTCGATAACACCAATACCCGGATCAATCGCTTCGATTTTTTTCCAACCATCCACCTGTCCAAACAATTGCCAAAAGACCAGCAGGTACAGTTAAGTTACAGCCGCAGGGTGGAACGTCCAGACAAACATGATATCGATCCCTTCATTCAGTATATGGACCCTCAGAACTATATGGTGGGAAATCCTAAACTGCTGCCCGAATTTACCGATTCATACGAGTTGAACTACCAGAAAAAATTCGGAACCTCTTTCGTTTCGGCTGAGACCTATTACCGCCAGACCAATAACCTCATAGAAAGGGTAATGATCGCAGAAAGCACCGATCCGAATAATCCGGTGTTCAAACACACTATGGAAAATGTCAATAAGGAC
>JAKAMP010000381.1 GCA_021812865.1 Bacteroidota bacterium
TGAGGTGTTCGGAAACATCGAGGTGACTTTCGATTTCGTGGGATACCTGAATAAAATTTTCGGCAGTTATCACGCAGGGAATGCCCTCTGGCAGTACCTTGTTAAGGATACCGGGAATATTGTGATACAGAACTATGCCACCCAGTCCATCCGCATCAATAACATCAGGAAACTCGCCGACAGCATAATGTCTGGCAGCGAAGGATCGATAATGCAGGAAGTTACGGTGAACGGCGAAACCAAAAAAGTACTGAGCATCTATTACCCCATCCGCTTTATGAAACAGGATTTTGGGGTAGTATTCTCCCTGCAAACCCAGGTAATCCGAAAACTGATCGTAAACAAAGCCATTATCATCAGTACCCTGAGCCTTGGTCTACTGATCTTCCTGGTGATTTATTTCCTGCATTTCTACGAAAAATCAAAAGAAGGAGGCGAACGTCTGCAGGAATCAGAAAATACTTTTAAAAAAATCATCGAATTCCTTCCCATCGGGATCATTGTGGTTGACTACGGACAAATTATCAGAACCATCAACAAGAAGGCCGCCGAAATCCTGAACATCAGGAATGCTTTTGATTTTGTGGGGAAAAAGCTGTCTGAAAGCCTTTCCTGGTCAGAGAATTTCGTACGCCCCGATTATTATGACAATGCCTTTGATGCGGAACACTTTATCAACTATGTGCAGGACGGGCAGGAAATGGTAATCCTGAAAAAAGAAATTCCTGTAACCCTAGGCAATGAGGAACTTTATATTGAAGCCTTCATCGATATTACTGCCATTGAGAAAGCACGGAAGCTGGAAGCCGCGGCAAACAATGCCAAATCGGAATTCCTGGCAAAAATGAGCCATGAAATCCGAACTCCCATGAATGGCATTATTGGAATGGCCGATGCCCTCTCCCTGCAACCGCTTACCAGTGAACAGAAAGACCAGGTGAACATTATCCAGAAATCAGCCGACCTGCTCCTGATGATCCTCAACGATATCCTCGACTTTTCAAAGATAGAGGCAGGCAAAATGATCCTCGAGGAAATTCCTTTCCATCTCAGGGAAGAGATTAATATCGTTACAGAACTTTTCCGCCCGTCTGCCCAAAACAAAAATGTGCAGGTCATTACCGATATCAAACCGAATGTAATGAACAACCTGCTGGGCGATCCTTTCCGGCTGCGCCAAATCCTGTCAAACTTGCTGGGAAACGCAGTCAAATTCACCCACGAAGGGGAAATTGTACTCAGCGTGGAGCAGGTTGAACAATATTCAGGCAATATTACCCTCCGGTTCATCATTGCCGATACGGGTATTGGGATACCCAAAGACAAGATCGGGCTCATTTTCAGCTCCTTTTCCCAGGTGGATGGATCTACCACCAGAAAATACGGCGGATCCGGATTGGGCACTACCATTGCAAAGCAGCTCGTTGAACTAATGAACGGGGAGATCACTGTGGCAAGCCCTTCAGGAATATCTGAAAAAGCCGAATTACCCGGTACACGGTTCACTTTCACAGTAGAGGTATTTTCCAATGAAAAAATCCTGAAAGAATACGATTTTAACAACATTACAGCCTATACCCAAATTCGTGCCCTGATCATCTCCGACCGGCTCGAACCGGAAAAAAACATAGCCTCTGTATTTTCCAACCTGGGGATTAAGGTCTCGGTAAAGGCTTTCAGCAAAACTCTGCTCGATGACCTGGCAACAAATGACCCCAGGGGAAGCAACTATGAAATCATTGTCATCATTGACAATCCATATTACGACGGATTCAAAATTGCTGAAAAATTACAATCCCCGGGGATCTCGGACAGGCACCTGGTTATTCTTTTCAGCTCAAACAACAAACCGGGGAATTACGTGAGGTGCAGGAAGCTGGAGGTGGATCATTATATTATTCAGCCCCACGAAGCTTCCGAAATTTTCGACATTGTCCAGAACAGTTTCCCGGCTATCCACATGGGAACGAAATTGCCACTACAGATTACGCAGATTCGAAAGAACATTTCAATACTCCTGGCTGAAGACAACCTCATTAACCAGAAAGTGGCCCAGACCATTTTCAAAAGCCTGGGATTTGAAATCGCAGTGGCCAACGATGGCAGTATAGCCCTTAAAATGCTTGAAGAAAAGCCCTACGATATTGTTTTCATGGACATGATGATGCCTGAAAAAGACGGTACACAGACCACCATCGAAATCCGGGCCAAAGGTTTTAAAATGCCCATCGTGGCCATGACGGCCAGCGTATCGAAGGAAGTTATGGATAAAGCCATTTCCATCGGCATGAATGACTATATTATCAAGCCGGTGAAGGTTAATACTGTCAAGACCATTTTGATGAATTATTTTTCTGAAAAAATCTGATAAACCCATGAAATTCCTATATTTTACAATTGCAAATAGCATGATTACAAGGTCAGAAACATAGGTGTTCCGTCCTTCTTTATAAAATAAATTTGTTATAATGAAATCACACGAGATTGACTATAAGATTATCGGGAATGACTTACAGCTGGTAGAAATTGAACTGGATCCGGGTGAAACCGTAATCGCGGAAGCAGGAACCATGATGTATATGGAACAGGGTATTCGTTTCGAAGTAAAAATGGGCGATGGATCCGTTCCTAACCAGGGCCTTATGGGTAAGCTTCTGCAGGCAGGGTCCAGGCTGCTTACCGGGGAATCACTTTTCCTTACGCATTTTACCCAGACAGGGGCAGGCAAGGGAAGGGTGGCCTTCGCCGCTCCGTATCCCGGCTCCATTATCCCTATTGACTTGTCGCAGATAAACAATACCCTTATTGTGCAGAAAGACGGCTTTTTATGTGCCGCTATGGGTACGAACCTTTCGGTGTACTTCAACCGGAAGATTGGTTCCGGCCTTTTCGGAGGAGAAGGATTTATCCTGCAGAAGATCCAGGGAGATGGGAAAATGTTCATTCATGCTTGTGGCACCGTGATTGAACGAACCCTGCGCAACGAAACCCTTCGGATCGACACAGGCTGCGTGGTTGCATTTGAACCTACCCTCGATTTTGATATTGAATCAGCCGGCAGTCTCCGATCCATGGTATTTGGTGGAGAAGGCATATTCTTAGCCACCCTGCGCGGTACCGGCAAAGTTTGGCTGCAATCCCTACCCATCCGTAAACTGATCAGCGCGCTCAGTCCGGCAGGTGGCAATGCCCGCAAGGAAGACAATTCTATATTGGGTACTTTTCTTGAAAGATAAAAAGGGCTAATCCTTACTAAGGATGGTGAACCGGATGGCAAGGCTTTCCCCGGCATCATCTACCAGGGTCAGGGTGTGGTCTCCCGGCGTAATGGCCGCCGCCATTTTATGAAACCTGTGGGTTTCCCCAAGGTAAGTATCATCGAGGTGCCAGAAAATGGTTGCCGAAGGATTGCGGTGGATGGCTTCCATCACGAGTTTACCCTTTTCTCCAGTGATTTCAACAGGAATATATATTTTCGATCTTGCCCTGGGATATAGCAGTTCCATAGCAACGATACCCGGCTCATGTCTGCAGCCCGGCGCATAGGGTGGAAGTACCCGGTAAGAGGGATTCTTTGAGCGGTAATACCATTCCATGGCTGGGGGCAAAACAAACCAGGGTTTGTTTACGATCTTCGACAGGGGCATGCAGTCTCCCGTAACCCTGAACTTTTCATCCGGCGACAGGTGAACCAGAATATGATATGGGCAGGGTCTTGTATTCAGCCCCTGTTTCCGGATCCATACAGAATCCGTTTCTTCGCAATATTCTCCTGCCCGGAAACCACTTTTCCTGCATACCGGTATTTTCACCAT
>JAKAMP010000382.1 GCA_021812865.1 Bacteroidota bacterium
TTTGCTGATCTGCGAAAGCCAATTACTAAGCTGGTTGGAAAGCAGTTCACTGGTGGTTACGCCTACAGAGGAAGCTCCCAGTCCCGCGGTGGGGTTGGTATATCCTGAGGGCATGCGGTTCGGATCGGGCATGAAATTGTTGATCACCAGCAAGGAGAGGAATTGTTTGGTCATTTCATCGCCTGTACTGATGGCATTGGACACACGGCTACGCGTTTCCTCATCGGCCGTAGGCAGATAAATGCCAAACCGCAGGTCGGGATGCATCAGCTTGTTGGTCATGAATATCTGGCAGTCGATGGGAATGCGTTTCTTGTAATCCTTCGACGTTTCGTTCACCAGCAGGTTGTAAAGCGAAGCTTTGGTAGAATAGATTGCCTTGATATTGATGATGGCATCCCGGGGATCGCCGTTCCACTGAATCTGTCCTCCCTTGTCCACCTTGAAACGTTTGTTGATCACATTCTTCAGTGTGAACAAGTATTCCCCCTGGGTGATCGTGTAATCGCCGTACATCTTGAAATCGCCGAGGGTATTGACTTCCATCTTGATATTGCCATTCCCATTTCCCTTCATGATATCGCCGATCTTCGGATCGAAAATGAGCTGCATTTCCGCATCAGGCGTAATGGTAAGGTCGAAGTTCATCTGCAGACCCGAAACATTCACCGGAGCTGTTTTAACAGGCTGGTTCTTTTTTTTCTCCACCTCTTTGCTTACGAAGGTTATAAAATTTGACTCTGTAATTGCCGAACTGGTGGTTAACGGGAAGAAAATCTGGGTGTTTTTATCGGACTTGGCAGTAATATTCATCACAATATTCTCAGGCGGCCCGCCAATGGTAATTTTACCTGTGCCAAATGCCTTGCCATAGAACAGATCATTATCACCTGCACCTGTATTGAGAAAGGTATAATTCCTGGCATCGATAGTAAAATTGAAATTCAGTTTTTTCAGGTAATTCGTACCCACTATACCATTTACAATGGCCTTGTTTCCTGCAGCATCATATACTTCCACATTGTTCACCAGGATATCGCTGTTTTTAAACCGTGCAACGCCCGTAAAAGAGTTGGTTGTTTTGAGATAAGGAATGAGGAAACTGGTCTTTTGCAGCAGCAGATCGCCATTTAGCAGTGGTTTGACGATATCGCCGGAAAGTTGCAGGTGACCGCTGGCCATGCCTCCAAGGTTGGTAACCACCTTGGCCAGGTAAGGCCTCATCACGTTGAGCCTTAGCTTATCGAGGTCGATGCCGAAATCGAGGGCATGATCGCCCGGTGAGTAATATCCAAATGCCTTCAGGGTTTTCAGGTTTCCACGCAGGCTGCTAAGGGAGGCCTCCAGCTTTTTGGTATCGTTATTCCATTTCGTTTCGATGGCAGTTACACCCAGGGCTTCTCCGTTCAGCTTCAGGGTATCGATATCGAAGGCTCCCAGCATCACCGGACTGGCATATACATCGGAGATCACCGCTTTCCCGGTAATGTTGCCCTCGAACTTAAAACCCTTCTCGGCGGTGAAAAGATTGATATTGGACACCCTGAGGTTACCCAGATCAATGTTGAGCCTGTCCTGGTTGTTATGGGAAATTTTGCCATACACAGTGAGATTCTGCTTGTCGTTGTATACCGAAAATTCATCCACCGAGATCGCTGAGCTATCGATGATCATTTTTGCCTCCTTCAGATGCCAGGTTATGTTCCTGGAGACCATATCAGCCGGGTTCACATGAATAAAGGCAACCGCATGGTTGGCTCTCTTGTTCCGTGAGAATGTGGCCACCGCGTACAGAGCGCCCTTGTTGAGAACTGTATCCCAGTTCAGGCTTCGTACGGTAAGCCAGGCGCTATCCCTTGCTGCATTCAGGTAGGTACTGAGGTTATCGAACCGTATCTGTTTTTTCAGTGTCAGGAGTTCACTTCCCGTCTCCATAGAAAAAGCGGTATCACTGCTGGCAACATTCATAAACAAGTTATCCCAGTGAAGCGCTCCATAGTCGAGGGTAGGAAATTCTGCAAGAACCTTCAGGAAATTGCCTTTTGAACGGAAAGTCCCTTCGACATGGGTTGCCTCGGCAAATTTGAGCTTGGGTATAAAGAAACTGCAGATATCATCTGTTTTTTTCAGCTTTAGCCGGAATGCAAAATTCTGGGGAGCAGGCTGTTTCAGAGGTCGAGGGAAAAGCGATGGCAGGTACCTGTTCATGTACATCCGGAGCACATAAACCAGTTCGCTGGCCGAATAATTCCCTTCCACGGCCGCATCGAGGAAGTCGGATTTCAGACTGAGCCTGTTTTCAACCTGCTGACTGGACGCTGAAAGGGTTATGTTATAAATCTTCAGGGGCTTGTCATTCCTGGTGAACACCGAGTTCAGCACCTTGATGTCGCCATTCATGCTGTCGATACTCGATCCCTGGAAATTGGCGATAACCAGGGCTGAGGCAGTGAGCATGCTGTCGGTTTTGATGAGGTGAAGATTGTACGGGTGAATGCGGGGTATATTCAGGCTGAAATCAAACTCTGCCGGTTTCTGGGCGAAATCCAGCCGTCCATTGAAATCCATTTTGATGTTGGGATCTTCAACCGATACGTTCCCGTCGTATGCATTGTTGGCAATGGCGCCTTCCACTTTAATATTCTGGTAATTGTAGCCATGAAGGTAAAGGTATCTTACCAGTCCGTTCACGTTTGCCTTTATGTTTCTGCCCGGACGCATATATCCATCCACCTGCACGTTCATGCTGATTTTTCCAATCTCGGTTTTGTTGGTCATGAAACGTCCGAGATCAAAATCTGTAGTGGCCAGTTTCCCACTGAAGGAGGCATAATGGGCCGTATCGGGTTTAATGAGCAGGTCGGTAGAAATGAGTCCCAGTCCGGTTTCCAGAGTTCCATACGCCACAAAGTCATCGAAGAAACCAGTAAAGTTCCCTGTGTAGGCAAGCTTTCCTACCTTCCTGATGTTGTCAGGCAGTTTAATCCATTGACGCCCGTCTTTAAGCACGATGCTTTCCAGGTCGGCTGTAGTGCTCTGGAACTTGTCAATATCGGCATAAAGAAAGGTTTGCTTTACATTGGGAAGACCGGTGATATTGAACCTGGCTTTCAACCGGGTGCCGTGATTGTATTGAATGTTGATATCCCGTCCCAGCATATCGCTGTATACTCCCCTGATCTTCCCGGAAATCTGTATCTTCTGCTGAAACTGTCCTAAAAGGTTGGTAAAATAGGCAAGGTCCCTCAAATCGAGTTCCGACTTCTTCACATCGAAGTTGAGTTTTACCTTCGAACCGAACAAACCTTTGGTAAAATCCTTGAATGCACCGAATCGGAAAGCCAGCATAGCCGCATAAAGATCGGAGTTTTCACTTACCATGTGGGCATTCGAAAAGATCAAATGATTCTTGTGAATGCTGAGGTCGGCGTTCATATGCTGTATATAGAACCCCGACCGTTCATGAAAACTCAGTTTTTTCAGGTTAAAGCTGACGGTATCATTTTTTATTTCCAGGTTTTTAACACGCAGGTAGAAATCGTGCAGCTGTATATCGGAAAAGTTAATGCCTGCGGTCTGCTGCATTACAGGAAAGCTGCGGTACCGGAACATGGACTGCCTGAATTCGATATTCCCGAAACGGATGGTCCATTTCCCTGAAGCGGTATCTTTGTTCCCCTTGATTTTATCGATCAGGAAGTTCAGGTTAAGGTTTTTTGCGGAATCATTTACCAGGTTGACGTAAGCGCTGCTCATCACTAAGTTGGCAATCCTGATTTTTTTTGCGTACAGGTTGAACTGGTCTATTCCGG
>JAKAMP010000383.1 GCA_021812865.1 Bacteroidota bacterium
AGATCATGAGCCCGTTGCAGGGCCAGTAGCGCATCCTTCGGTTTGTAAAAACCATTGTACCCACCGGCCAGGTTCTTGTAGAGCCCCGAAAGATACATCGAATCGGGCAGGCTCAGGGAGATGGCCCGTTTGATATAAAAGATCCCCAGCTTTTTATAGTACGACTGTATGCACGATAATCCCAGGAAATTGCAAAGCTGGGCATCGGTAGAATCTTTGAAGTACGCCTTTTCGAGGAAAATCTTGGCGGTATCGTAGGTTTCAAGTTTGAAGTACGATACGCCGAGGTATTTGTACACAAACAGCGATGTGTCGTTTGCCCGCAGACAGGAGTTGAATTTCATCACTGCCGTATCATAGGCGTGTTTTAGCAGGCAGTAGTAAGCATCCATGCGGTTGATCCGGGCATCGGTTGAGTCGAAAGTTCTGAAACGGCTCGTAAGCGACAGTCCCTTATCATATTCCCTTTTCGACAGCCAGATGAGACAGGCCCTGTAGACCGACTGGAAATCGGCCGGATTCACGGCAGCGGCTTTTTCGTAATATACCAGGGCGGAATCTTTCATTTCCAGGTTATCGTAGCAGCGCGCGATATTCCTGGTAAAAATCAGGTTGGTGGTATCGGAATGATACAATTCCAGGTACTGGTTCAGCGCTTCGTTGTACTTTTCGCTGATATAAAACAGTTCTGCCCGTTGGTTCTTCAAGGTCGGGTTCGGCAAAAGGCTGTCGGCAACCGAGAGGTATTCAATGGCCTTGCCGAGACTGCCGCTCAGGCGGTAGGCATTGGAAAGTTCTACCAGCAGGTGGACATTGTCCGGATCAAGGGCCAGGGCATGCCGGAACGCTCCAATAGCCTCAGGCAGCTTCATCAGTCCATTGTACGCCATGCCCTGACTGAAATAGAGCGCAGCTGTGGGAGGGGTGCCGGCAAGATGCCTGTTGATCATTTCCAGAGCTCTCCCGTAGCGGTAATGGTCCAGCTCGGACTGAACCGAATCGTTTACCGACTGCGACTGTGCCATCGGACAGGCTAGGAGAAGCGGGATAGCAATGATTAAAGCAATACGAAACATTTTACTATTCAGTATTTAATTCACCTTCAAGATAATTATTTTTTCATTAGGCTTCTTTCACTGGGAGTACCAGATGCATTTCATCCGTCAATATTCCTCATTTCGGAGGACAGGTGAATGAAGTATTTTTTAAATTTGGTAAGTGAAGAGTTTAGAGGGAAGGTAAAACATAGAATTCCAACGCTTCTGGCGTAACGTAAGGTAGAACATTTATCTGAAATCCCAACGCTAATGAAGAATATGGTCCTGATAATTGAATTTATACGGATTCCGGGAACCATAAACCTGACCCCCGAAACAGAAGATCATTCCTGCTTTTGCCCCTGCATCCTGAATTATTTGTTTCACGCAAAGAACGAATATCCGCCTGTGGCGGGACGAAACGGCCGCAAGACTGCAAGACCGCAAGACCGCAAGACCGCAAGACTGCAAGACCGCAAGACTGCAAGACTGCAAGACCGCAAGACTGCAAGACCGCAAGACCTCCCGACAATTATTCACGCCAACGGCTAACTGGGTTGAAAAATGCCCTTTTGTCTCAGATTTTTACGCGATGCATGTATGAATTTCCAATCCATATGCAAGTTAAATTCGCTAAACCTTACTCTATCTAACACTTCCTTCCATGAAAAACCTAACCAGAAGACAATTTCTCACCGCCGGTGCGCTCGGCATGGGCGCCGTGGTGGCAGCCAGAACCTCAGGCTTTGAAGCAGCATCCAAAGCATTTGCCATTCCAGCTAAAATGCCTATCGGGTTTCAAACCTGGTCGGTAAAGGATTTGCTGGCAAAGGATCTCCCCGGAACCCTTAAAATGATGGCCGATATGGGCTACCAGTCCCTCGAAATGTGTTCCCCTCCCGGTTATGTGGACTCGGGTTTCGCACCACTGATGAAGTACTCTGCCAAAGAGCTGCTAAAGATCATCAATGATCACGGACTGGCATGGCTGAGCACGCATTATGGCATGGATGAGCTGAGAAAAAACCTCGATGCCCGCATGCAGTTCGCCCTCGATTCGGGCCAGAAGCAAATGATCGTTTCGAGTTTCGGCCTTCCTGAAAACGCCAAGCTAAGAGACTGGCTGAGCGCTGCCAATGAAATGAATGCGATGGGTGAAAAGACCCTGAAGGAGGGCATCCAGCTTGGCTACCATAACCACGATATGGAATTTGCAACGCTCGACGGTATGTTGATCTACGATGAGTTGATGAAGGAGTTCGATCCCCGCCAGGTAAAGATGCAATTCCAGGTGGCCGTGATCAGGCTGGGATATAAGGCCGCCGATTATTTCAAAAAATACCCCGGACGGTTCATCTCTGCCCACCTGGCCGACTGGTCGGTGAAAGAAAATAAGCAGGTGCCTATGGGACAGGGCGTGGTCGATTGGAAAGAGTTTTTTGCCACCCTTGGTACCGGAGGCGTACAGAATATTTTCGTAGAAATGGATCTGCCCAACCTGAAGGACAGCGTGGCATATCTGAAAAAAATATGAACGATGCCATAGTAAATTTCATTCAAACCAATCAGTTTATCCCGATTCATCGGGAGGGTAACCCCAATTAATCCATTAGTGTGCTCCTTCCAGGAACATCTATTGAATAAATTAGGTTCAATAATTCTGCTGCTCTTAAAAATTTGTTAATCAAGGGTCAGAATAGCCTGTTATCCGTGACAATATGTATATTTGACTCGATTCTTATGTGTAAACATCTGCCAGTTACTTGCCTGAATGCATTGGAAACAGGCATATACCCGATTTCACCAATGTGCCTCATGCAAAGCTTCCCTTCGAAGCTGAAACATGAACCAGGAGATATGCGTAAACAGGAGCAATATAGATTTGATCATTCGGATGTTCTTTTCAGGTGCAAAAAATTCAATTTAAGATGAAAAATAATTATGCCACTGTTTTTGGTAAATTGTCCTATAAGATTGGAGCGCTGATCATTATTACCGAGGCCGTTGCATTATTTGCCCTCGGGATCTTTTACATTACCCGGTTTACCAACCAGGTGGAAAATGGTTTGAGGCAGAAGTTTCAGACTCCGGGTTACCTAATGGCAAAGGGATTGCTAAGCTATGAATCGGCCGAAGACAAGAATACCATGGAGAACCTGGTGGGTGAGACCATTGAAAAATGTCTGATCATAGGAGCCGACGGCAAGGTGTATTTCTCCCTTCAGCCAGAGTACAAGGGAAAGAACAAGAGCGAGATTCCCATTTTATCGGGTTACAGCGACCTGAACAAAGAGATCACCGCCCCGGTTTTTCTGAATGAAAAAAACGATTCCGGTCGCTTTTTCATCACCATTCAGCCCCTTCGCCTGTCAGACGGCAAGTTCCTCGGGCACCTCTTCATTTATGCAAAGAAGGATAAGGTGGAGAAGCAGAAAGCCTCTATTGTGCTCATGTTTGTGATAGGTTCGTTGCTGAGCATCCTTCTCACTTCGCTGGTAATAATCTTCCTGTTTAACCGGTTCATCAGCAACAAGATCGGGAAAGTGCTTGAGAAGCTCACGTTTATGGAATCAGGCCATTTGTCGAAGGAGAAGCTGCAGGTGGATTCACGGGATGAGATCAGTTTGCTGAGCGAAGCCATCAATAACCTGAATGACAGGCTCCGGGAGGTGGTGGCTTCCATTATCTCGGGTGCCGAGAAGATCACGGGGAACAGCGAGAGCATCAACCAGATATCGGTGCAGGTAGCCAGCGGATCGAACCAGCAGGCATCG
>JAKAMP010000004.1 GCA_021812865.1 Bacteroidota bacterium
TTCGGTCACAAGTAATTCAACATTTTACTGGGATTTCGGAGATGGACAGTACGATACGCTGACAAGCAAGCTCACCTTTGGACATACATATTTCAATCCCGGGAGTGCCATCAAAACGTATACACTGAATATGAAGGCAGTGACCAATTTCGGATGCAGCGACAGCACCCGATTGACTTTCGGGGTTTATCCGGGTGTGACAGCCGCGTTTGCCTTTGATTCAGCCGGCTGCAGTCCATTCACTTCTTCTTTGGACAACCACTCGGTCAACGCTTTTTATTATTCCTGGGATTTTGCCGACGGACAGGTTTCAGCCCTGCTAAACCCTACTCACATTTTCTATAATTCCAGCGCCTCCGACAAACTATTTACGGTGCGTCTCACGGCAATCTCCCTGAACAACTGCAAAGACTCCGTTTTACACGATATCCTGGTGTATGCCCAACCCGCTGCGATGTTCATACCATCCCCCGAACACCAGGTGTTTCAGCCTGGAGCGAAAATAACCATTTCCAACCTGACGGATCACCAGTCCACGTGGAACTATCAATGGGATTTTGGCGACGGCACCATTTCAACCGATCACGACCCGGTATTTGATAGGACCTATACCAATTGGGCTCCAAACGATTCGGGCAATTTCTATAATATCAGCATGAGGGCAACCAACCCGATACATCTGCAATGTACAGATACAGTGAGCGAAAAGGTAAGGATTTTCCCTCCTCCGCCTCATGCGTATGTTACCAATAGCGACACCTCAGGATGCATACCATTGACGGTGAATTTTACTTTCAACAGTTTCTATTCCTTTTCAGATTCTGTTTACTGGGATTTTGGCGATGGAACCAACTCGAACGATGTAAATCCTTCACATGTTTACCCGCAGGCCGGATTATACAATGTATCACTGCGCGTGGTTGGGGATGGGGGGGTGTATACAGCCTATCAGCATATTTTTGCATATCCTCTTCCTATAGCCGATTTTGACGTTGCTCCGAGGATAGTTATGCTGCCAACCGACCATATTGAAGTGATTAATAAATCATCGCGCGATTCATCCTGGTATTGGAATTTCGGCGACGGCGCCACCTCGGAAGAACGGCAACCACAACACGTTTATTCAGCCGTTGGAGTATATGATGTAAGTCTGATTGTTGAAACCGAGCACCATTGCAGTGATACGCTTGTTAAATCGCGCGTCATTGAAGTTGTTCCGGCAGGGATCATTGAGTTCCCAACGGCATTTTCTCCCGACCTTGCTGGACCTTCGGATGGGCGATACAACGGATTATCAGGATTGGCTGTGAATAACATTTTCTATCCCCATTACAGCGGCGTAGATAAGTACCATCTGGAAATATATTCCCGCTGGGGAGAACTGATTTTCACTTCTGATGATATTACCGTCGGATGGGATGGCTACTACCATGGCAAACTTTGCAAGCAGGATGTTTATGTATGGAAAGCCACGGGGAAATTCGTGAATGGGCGATCCTTCATGAAAGCAGGGGATGTTACATTATTGCAGAAAAAAGACTGAGGAATGAAGGTTTGCAGGATGATAATAAGTGATTTACATATCATGTTTAATAAACGGTTAATATAATTTTCGGGAACCTGTGGCATTAATTTGTAAATTTAAAGGTATGATAATGCTATCATTATGTATCAAAAGGGATACCGGAGGGATGAAATGACAAGATGTTGAGAAAGAGATTACATATCGTTTTCATTGCATTGGTCGGGGCTGTTGTTACCTGTAATGTATCGGCTCAGGATCCGCAGTTCACACAATTCTATGCCAACAAGATGTATCTGGCACCGTCGTTTGCCGGGGCAACCAAGCAGAACCGTGCTTCGTTAATCTACAGGAACCAGTGGTCGGGTATTCCGGGGGCGTTCAATACGGTGGCTTTTTCCTTTGATCATTTTTTCCCGACTTTCAACAGTGGCTTGGGAGTGTTGGTGGTGCGCGATGTGGCCGGTACGGGTCGACTTGGCATGACAGGAGCCGGAATGGCCTATTCATATGATTTTCAGGTAAATGACAATCTGCATATTAGGCCGGGGTTGGGCTTTCAATATACCATGTATGGAATTGATTTTGCCAGGCTGACCTTTAGCGATGAGCTTCTGAGCGGCTCATCGAGTAC
The DNA here is from genome assembly GCA_021812865.1 of Bacteroidota bacterium. Taxonomy (GTDB): domain Bacteria; phylum Bacteroidota; class Bacteroidia; order Bacteroidales; family JAAYUG01; genus JAKAMP01. Next base: position 2,157 of record JAKAMP010000004.1, read on the forward strand.
CATAGAGCAACCGCCTGAACGTAATTTTGTCGGGGCGCTTGACGGTTCCACATCCCTGCTTGTATATGCCAGCAAATTTTGGAGCGGGCTCACCGTGGAACACCTTTTACGGCCGAATGAATCATTTTACAGCAATGCGGCTTATGTGCCTATACGCTACAGCCTGTTTGGCGGTTTCCAGGTGGTGAAAAGGGGGAAATTGCTGCGACCCATAGATGAAAGCCTATCCATAGCCTATATGTACCGGCAACAGAAGGACAAGAAACAGCTCGACCTGGGATTGTACTGGTATAAGAGTCCTATTGTTATGGGCTTCTGGTACAGGGGAATTCCAGGGCTGAATAGTGACCGGGGCGATGCTATAGCCGTACTGCTTGGATTCAAGATTGACAAATTCAGCGTAGGATACAGCTATGATTTTACCATATCCAACCTTATCAATTCTACCCATGGATCACACGAAATTTCTCTGGTCTTTGAATTCCAGACTACACACCGGAAGAAGATTCATGCCATTCCATGCCCGGAATTCTGAGAGCAGAACCGGTCAGAACTCCCCAACTTCAGGTCTCACAAAACCATTTACTTCAATTGTCTATTTGCATTAAAAATCTATCTTTGTCCATCCAAAACGCAAAAGAATGAAAAGATTACCCATTATCCTGAATGCCATCCTGATTGTAGCCGTGGCTGTATTGTATTTTCTCTATTTCAATTCAGGCAAAAGCAAATCCTCGCAACAGGCTACCCTGGCCAGCAATTATACAGGGGCGATGAAGATTGCCTATGTGAATATTGACAGCCTGATGAACAAATTCAACCTGTATAATCAGAACCAGCAGAAACTGGCAGAAAAACAGAAAAAGGCCGAGGCTCAGTTCAATGAAAAGTCAAGCCAGTTCCAGGCACATTACAATGATTTCCAGAACAGGGTGAACAAGGGGCTGATCACATCGGCCGATGCTCAGGAAATGCAGAAACAGCTTTCAGATGAGCAACAGAATCTGGTTAAGCTGAACGACCAGCTTCGCCAGGAACTCGCCGATGAGAGCAGCGTTCTGACCAGGCAGGTTCTGAATGAAGTGGAAAATTTTCTGAAGGACTACACCAAGGATCATCCCTATTCCTATATCGTAAGCTATTCTTTCCCTGGTCCGGTGCTTTACGCAAACGACAGCCTCGATATTACCAATGAAGTCCTTGGTCTTTTGAACGATAAGTTCAAAGATACCGGTAAAGAGAAGAAATAAGAATCTATATGGACTTTGCTGCACCTTATTTCAGCAGGCAGAAGTCCTTTGTTCCGCTGATTCAGGGAGCTCCGGAAAAATCACTCCAGCAGATCATTGTCATTCCGGCCACACGGGAGAAAGAATTACTTTCTTCCGTGTTGTCGTTTTGTGCCTGTACCCGGCCAACCCATCCCGTGGAGATCATTGTTCTCATCAATGAGCCCGGGCAAGCAGGCGAGGAGGAAAGGGAAATCAACCGCACGGCCTACGGAGAAATGGTGCAACTGAGCCGGGAGATGCCCGTGAGCTGGATAAAACTGTACCCTTTGTTTCAGGATGGCATTCCGGAGAAAATTGCAGGAGTGGGTAATGCACGAAAACTTGGTATGGACCAGGCATTGTGGAGATTCCGGCAGATCGGAATACCGGAGGGACTTATTGTCTCCTTTGATGCCGATGCTGTTTGCGATCCTGATTACCTGCAGGCGCTCGAAAATCAAATGAAACGGATGCCCCGTACCAGGGGATTATCCATCTATTTCGAACATGACCTCAGCCGGGAACGGAATAATGAGCTGCAGCGGGCCGCCATCATTTCGTATGAAACCTATTTAAGGACATACAAACTGGCCCTGCAGCAGACAGGTTTTCCATTCAGTTTTCACACCGTTGGTTCGTCATTTGCCGTAAGTGCATCAACCTATGCCATGCAGGGGGGAATGAACAGGAACAAGGCAGGTGAGGACTTTTACTTTCTTCAAAAAGTAATTCCGCTGGGCAACTTCCTTGAAATCAATGATACGCGGATATTGCTATCGCCGAGAATATCCGATAGGGTTCCGTTTGGTACCGGCGCTGCCATGCAAAAGCTGCTCAGGGAAGGTCAGTCACAGTTTTTAACCTACCATTTGGATGCATTTCATGACATGGAAATACTCTTCCGTTCGGCAGCAGTGTACTTTGGGATGGACCGGGAAGAAACTGACCGCAGAATGAAAGAACTGCCCGAACCTCTGTTGCAATTCCTCCTGTTGAACAGTTTTGGCGAAGCTTTGACAGAAATGAACCGGAATGCATCGGGCGAAAACACATTCCTGAAGCGGTTTTACCAGTGGTTCAATGCTTTCAGGGTGCTGAAATACCTTAATTATTCGCATAAAGCGCATTACCGGAAGATACCGGCCTCTGAAGCAGGTAAACAAATTCTCGATCGTATGGGAATCCAATACATCAACCAGCCAACCGATGAACAGATTCTCCTGGAGTTGCGCAGATACGAGAGGGGAGGAGCAGGCCTGGCCGGATAAACATGTACAGGGAAGAAAACCAGCCGGGAGTTTTCAATTTAAGTTTACCTGGTCATGAACTAATGGTCGGTGAAGATGAATATATCCTCGTTGTCTTTCTTCATTAAGAATTGTTCCCGGGCAAACTTCTCGAGATTTTCCCTATTTGTTTTGAGCTCTTTCAATCGCTGGGTATCCTCCTTGATTTTTTTCTCATAAAATTCCCTGTCCTGCTGCAACTGCTTCAGGTCACTCAAGCTCTGAAGCCTGTCAATCAGGTTGAACTCGTCGAAGAACGTCAGCCAGATAAGGAAAATGAGCGTCGTCAGGAAATATTTATTTCTGACAAACTTAGGCAACCTGTTCCACAGCTTACTCATCCGGTTCCAGATTATTGTTTATGCAAAGGTAATCACAGCAGCGATGGCATAGGAAAGACAGTCTGTGAACTTATCAACCATTTAATGGATTTCTGCCGGTTAAGTGCAAAACTGTCTTTCCGTACATCTATTTCCCGTTCTTTACCAGGGTGTTGAATACCTGCGTTCCTACGAGGCGGTCATAGTCTTTTTGGGCATCATGAACATACGACACAATGATATAATCATTTTCTGTTTCGAAGTGGTTGCCTTCGATGAAGGAAAGGTCAGGTTGCCGGCCGTTTTTCACCAGGGCGTACATGTAATTATAATATCCTTGTTTCAGAAGCATCGTAAGCTCATAGGAACGGTTGGTGAAATTGTATTTCATGCAGTTCTGAGGAGTATAATTCCAGTCGCTCAATTCTCCGGTTACAAAAATATTCCCGTTCACAACGGGTTCCGTCCAGGGCAGGGTGAAATAAATATTCACATAATCGGCATCGGTACTGCTGCTGGAATCGCTTTCCATGCTAATGTAAAACTTCCCGTTCAGGTCGTTGTCGAAAAAATAGTCGTTAAAGGTCCTGGGTTTGTCGGAATGCAGGCCAATATTAAAGATATTGCCGGCAAAGGTTATGTTCTGCAGATGCGGGGAAAGATATCTAAGGCTTTTTGTATCGAAACTTCTGAATTCGTTTCCTCCGGGGAAAGAGTTTCTTCCATCGAAAAAATATTCAAATGAGTTTGACGAGGAAAGTACCGGCTGATTGTTCGTTTTCATATCGTTCCAGTTCCCGTTCTGTATCACGGCCAAAATGGGAGGAGAAGACAGGTCGGCATCGTTTAGTTCTTCGGTATTCACGGTGATGTCAAGGGCCTGGTTGCCGAGAGGTGTATCCCCTGTTAGGGTACGTTTCAATATAGCAGATACTACCGTTTTATTTTCCGATACCATAAAACGCTTCGAAAACACGGCTTTGCCCTGATTGTCAAACACAGTAATGAGGTAATTCCCGGATTTCTGAAAGTCCCAGCTATCCCCCGGTAAATTCATCTCGTGGTGAACATAGGGAACATAAGTGTTGAATGAATAAGCATAATGCCTTATTCGGTAATCTTCTGGTGTATCCATGAACTCGAACGGATCGAGGTCATCCTTGATCCAGACTGCATTGCAATGGATAATTGAAAATGTGAAATCTGAAGCCGTGGTCGAAAGTTCATCAAAACTCAATACCAGTTTTTCAGGGGCGTGAAGCGAAATGATAGGATAGGACAGTTGCCACCCTAGTTTATATATCTTGACGGTTTTTATCCGGTCACTCATTACCTGGTCATTCGCAGTATCGGGCTTGAGTGTAATGGTTTTGGCCGGAAGCTCCCATAGAAAAATGAAAGGTACCAGGAAGAAAAGGAATTTAGTCATACCCATAGATTTTCCTTTGTTTATCATGATAACGGGGAATCTCTCATAAAGGTGCCAAATAAAATCATTTTCTGCATAAGAAATCGTTTTTTACGCGTAATTCGTGATATTTGAAACAGGGATTATCGCACACTGAGTTTTATGTAGAATGCTATCAATCATAAATATACGCATCATGAGGAAGATTTTTTATTTGGGATGGATTGCTATGCTGTTCATATCGTGTACCCGTTTCCAAGCCGATAAATACTCTTATATTGAAGGGTTTACCCAGGGTACTACTTACCATATCACTTTTCTCAATAAAAAACAGAAAGATTACAGCAAACAAATCCAGGGCCTGCTGGACAGTTTCGCCATGTCACTTTCCATTTACAACCCGCAATCTATTATAGGCAGGGTGAACAATAATGAAGATGTGTCTGTGGATCAATTTTTCACGGTTGTCTTCAACAAGGCCCAGGAAGTGGCAAGGGAGAGCAGTGGCGCCTTCGATATAACCGTGGGGCCGCTGGTGAATGCCTGGGGATTCGGCATTGCTCCTAAAATGAAGGTTGATAGCTCAGAAATAGATAGTCTGCGTAAACTGGTAGGTTATCAGAAAGTAAAACTGGTTAATGGCAAGGTTGTCAAGGATATGCCAGGTATAAAGCTTGACGACAATGCCCTGGCTCCCGGATATTCGGTTGACCTGGTTTCCCAGTTATTCGAAAGCGAGGATATCAGAAATTACTTAGTGGAGATTGGGGGCGAGGTACGTGCAAGAGGAAGAAATCCAAAGGGCCAGATATGGAATGTTGGCATAGATAAACCCGAAGAAGGCAACAATGTACCCGGATCGGACCTCCAGTCCATTGTAAGGCTGAAAAACAAAGCAGTGGCAACCTCCGGTAACTATCGCAAGTTTTATGAAGAGAATGGAGTGAAATATTCTCACCATATTGACCCTTCCACGGGCTACCCTGCCCACCAGAACCTTCTCAGCGCTTCAGTTATGGCCGATGATTGCATCACCGCTGATGCATGGGGAACGGCTTTCATGGTGCTTGGACTGGAAAAAAGCAAGGAATTGCTCAGGAAGCATCCCGAACTGAATGTTTATTTCGTATACAGCGATTCCTTAGGCCGATACAGGGTTTGGAGCACCGGGGGATTTCAAAAGTGGATCGAAGAATGAACCAACCGTTCAATTTTTCGGAGTCAGCCAAATAAAGAAAGCCCTACCAGGGGCTTTCAGGATAAAAAAGGACAATCTTCTAGCAGGAGATCAAGGGGCTCGCTTAGCCCCCGCAGCCGCAGTTGCCACCTCCGCAACCGCAGCCACCGCCATTTACTGATGAGCTGATCATGTTTGATTTCATAATATGGTAATTAAGAAAAACAGATGCGAATATATTTAATAATTTATCATCAACCGCATATTTTGGAAAATATTTTTAAACTAAAATAGGAATACACAGGCAATCAACAGATTGAGAACGAATTGAAGTTTTGTGTTTTCATAAAAATCATGATCATTTCCGGGAAATGTTCCCCCATTCGGCATTTCCCGGGGATATGATTGTAAACCCTTTGTTTCAGTGGGTGTTTATTCCTATGTTTCCACTGAACATTATAAGTTCAAATTCAGCTACCTTTGTATAAATCACTCTGGTTATGGATGATCATTCGGGCAGCAGGTTTTCCTTCGACGACTTCCGGAAGGAGATCATGCACGATTATTATATAGTGAATCTCAGCAGGCAGCTCAGTATCCTGGGGCGAAAGGAAGTGCTCAACGGAAGGGCGAAGTTTGGGATATTTGGCGACGGGAAGGAAGTGGCACAGACGGCTTTTGCGAAAACATTCAGAAATGGCGACTGGCGGGCAGGGTATTACAGAGACCAGACCTTTATGCTTGCCGCCGGACTTACCACGCCTGAAGAATTTTTTTCCCAGTTATACGGAAATACGGATATCTCGCAAAATACCAGCAGTGGCGGCCGGTCTATGGTGAATCATTATGCCACACGATTCCTGGATGAAAACGGTACCAGGAAGAATGTAATGGAAGTTAAAAATTCATCATCCGATATATCACCCACTGCTGGACAGATGCCGAGGTTGCTGGGGCTGGCTTATGCCTCCAAGCTGTTCAGGAAGAACCCGGACCTGGCTGGTTATACTGGCTTATCGCAGGGGGGCAACGAAGTGGCATTCGGAACCATTGGAGAATCCTCTACCAGCGAGGGACACTTTTTTGAAACCATCAACGCGGCAGGAGTTTTGCAGGTTCCCATGGCGCTGGCCGTATGGGATGATGGCTATGGTATTTCTGTTCCTGTTAACCTGCAAACGGTTAAATCGAGCATCTCCGAAGTTCTGAGGGGATTCGAGCAAACCGATGGCTCGGATGGAATTCTTATTTTTAAGGCAAAGGGATGGGATTATGCCGGTTGCTGCAAGGTGTTTGAGAAGGGTGTGGCCCTGTGCAGGGAGCGGCATGTACCCGTTGTTTTTCACATTGATGAAATGGTGCAGCCGCTGGGGCATTCAACCTCAGGCTCGCATGCCCGATACAAAGATGCGGCAAGACTGGAATGGGAAGCCAGTCATGACCCCATTAGGCTTATGAGGCAATGGATTGAGGAAAAAGGATTTATCGAAGGCGACGAACTGGATTCTACAGAACAAAGGGCGGAAGAAGAAGCAAAGAACGCCAGGGAAAAGGCTTTTGGTGATTTTGAAAAAAGCATACTCCATGAAAGGGCGCAACTGTTAGCTGTACTGCAGAATAAAAGTTGTGTATGCAAGACCGATAAGTTTGACAAGATAGGGTTGATTGCCGGGGAGCTGGCCCGCATAAAAGTCCCCATTCACCGCGACAACTTCAGCGCGGCAAAACGAGTGCTCCGGTATATCTGCGCTGACTGTAAACAGAGATCGCAACTCACCGGTGAAATAAATGAATGGACCGAACGCAATTATAACCGGAACCATGACCGCTACAGCCGGTTTCTCTACAACGAGACTTCTCGTTCAGCTTTGCATGTTGAACCTGTGGAACCAGTTTATACAATGAACAGTCCCATGGTAACAGGCCATGAACTGATCCGTGAAAATTTTGACTGTCTTTTTGACAGGAATCCTCTTCTGGTGGCCATAGGAGAGGATATGGGCAAACTGGGTGATGTTAACCAGGGCATGGAAGGACTACAGGAAAAATATGGCTCTTACAGAATTACCGATACAGGGATCAGGGAAACCACTATTATCGGGCAGGGCATTGGTATGGCGCTCAGGGGACTAAGACCCATTGTTGAGGTGCAATACTTTGATTATCTCCTGTATGCTATGCAGACTCTGAGTGATGATCTTGCCACCCTCCACTGGCGCACGGCTGGCGGACAATCGGCGCCTCTCATCATTCGAACCCGTGGACACAGGCTTGAAGGAATATGGCACGCAGGATCACCCATGAGTATGGTTATCAATGCCTTGCGGGGAATATATATTTGTGTTCCGCGAAATCTAACCCAGGCTGCAGGTTTCTATAACCTGTTACTCGAAGGAGAAGATCCGGCGCTGATTATTGAACCGCTCAACGGGTACAGGCTTCGCGAAAAAAGGCCGGAAAATATCGGGTCGTATAAAATTTCCCTTGGAGTGCCCGAAATTCTTGGGAAAGGGGAGGATGCTACCCTGGTTACCTACGGTTCCTGTGTAAAAATCGCGCAGGACGCAGCAAAGCAACTTAAAGAATCAGGAATCAGCGTGGAACTGATCGATATACAAACCTTGCTTCCTTTTGATACCGGGCTGGTTATCAAAGCTTCCATTCAGAAAACGCACAGGGTTGTTTTTTTTGATGAGGACTATCCGGGCGGTGCAACGGCTTTTATGATGCAGCAGGTGCTTGAAGAGCAGGGATCTTATATTTACCTTGACTCAGAGCCCCGCACCATCACTGCAAAAGAACATCGGCCGGCCTATACTTCCGATGGCGACTACTTTTCCAATCCAAATACAGAGGATGTTTTTGAAACCATCTATTCGCTCATGCACGAGGTAAACCCGGCAAAATATCCGCTCGTATTTTAATGTTTTTTAACAACCTACAGGATATCTACAAGGCACTGTGGTACAATCATTGAAACAATATTATTTCTGAGCCCGGAACAACATTTTAAATGGGGTGGTTGTTATATAATCGTGCGATTTAAGTTGAAAAATAAAAGCTAACAACCATTGAAAAGGAATAGTTTTTGAATAATTTCAGAATGAATATTAGCAGGGGTGATGCGTATGAATCTCAATTATGATTTTTACAGGATTGAAGGATCTTCTCTCATGCCAAAGAAAGGAAAGATTCTGATCGCCGAGCCCTTCCTTAACGATCCTCATTTTAAACGGTCCATTGTGCTTCTCACCGAACACAATAAGGAAGGTTCCGTAGGTTTTGTATTGAATAAGCCAGTAGATATGGCAGTAAGCCATATCCTTGAAGATTTTCCCGATCTCGACGTATCCATCAGTATGGGTGGACCGGTGAGCACCAACACGGTTCATTATTTACATACCTTGGGTAATGCGATCCCGAACAGCGTGAGGGTAATGAAAGATATATACTGGGGCGGTGATTTTGAAGCGGTAAAGAACCTGGCCAAAGCAGGAGCATTAAGCCGGAAAGAGATACGATTTTTCTTGGGCTATTCGGGTTGGAAACCCGATCAGCTTGAAGAGGAGCTTGCACAGAATGCATGGGCTGTTGAAGATATTGGCTCCTTTGAGGTGATGAATTATACCGGTGAATCCTCATGGAAAGCTACACTGGAGGACCTGGGCGATAAATACAAAATGTGGCTGCTAACACCCGAAACGCCTAACCTCAATTGATTTCCGGTTCAGGAAACAATTAAAGCACCTCGGATATATGCTCCATCAGGTTGCTGTTCGGCCTGATCAGAATGGTACGTACACCGGCCTGGGTTGCCGTTTGCCTGTCTGTTTCCCTGTCTCCCACAAAATACGAAAGGCTGGGATCAATGTCGAACCGGGCCAAGGCTTTTTCGAGCATCAGCGATTGAGGTTTGCGGCACAGGCAATTACTAAAGTCGGAGTGATGCGGGCAATAGTATATTTCGGTCACTTGAATCCCTTCTACTGAACATATTTGTAGGAAATACCGATGCAACTCATCGGTATCGGATTTGCTGTATAGTCCCCGTGCAATTCCTCCCTGGTTGCTGATCACAATCAGCAAATATCCTCTTCGGCTCACTTCCTTCATGAATTCGATCACCCCCGGGTTTATCTTGAAATCTGCCCGCGCAAATACATAATATAAGCCCTCATCGCTGTTGATCACTCCGTCCCTGTCGAAAAATATCGCTTTCTGCATGGTGGGTTACGATTAGTTGATACCGAGCTGATTCAGAAAATGTTCAATAAGCCTGAAATCGAGGAATATTGGAAAGATGAACCCGAAAACCGCCCCGATGAAATGGGCGTCGTGATTGATATTATCCATGCTTCTCCTGCTCATGTAATGGGAATACACCAGGTAAAAGATGGCGAATACGATCCCCGGAATTGGAAGAACAGCAAAAAAGTAGATGTCCTGCAGGGGGGCAAAGAAAATACCGGTAAAAACGACTGCCGACACTGCTCCCGATGCGCCCACCGCGTTATAGTAATAATTATCGCGCTCCTTATATAAGGTGAGCAGGCTCGATACAATGATGCCTGCGAGATAGAGGAGCAAGAATACGAGATGGGGATAGCGGATAACGCCCAGGGCTTTCAGCTGCGAAAAATATTCTTCCACTGCCTGGCCAAAGGAAAAGAGTACGAACATATTCACTGCCAGGTGAACCCAGTCTGCATGGATGAAACCATGTGAAATCAGTCTGTAGTACTCCTTCCGGTGGTAAATCTGGGCGGCATTGAACTGTAGTCTTGAAAATATATCCTGCCGGTTAAAAGCGACAATGGAAATGATGGCAGTAAGAGCTATGAGGATGAGCGTCATACGGGTGGATCGGATTTCGGGCTGTCAGGCATGTAAAATTCTGTAAATCATTTCTTTGAGAAGATCGCCCGGGGTGGCTGAATAATTGCCAACGCCTTTTGATTTTACGTCGTACTCCCTCAAAATGGATATGATCCTTAAGGATTTTGCGATGGGGAAGCTTGTAAATGCCTGGGCATAATCATTCACAAAATAGGGATTGATCTTCAGGGTTGAAGCGATCTCATTCCTGTTCTTATCTTTCACATAATGATAAACAATCAGCTTGCTGAAGAAAAAATACAGGGTAGCAATGGTCACGGCAAAGGGCGAGCTTTTTTGGTTTTCACCGAAATACAGGGCAATGCGGTATGCCTTCAGCTCATCTTTCTGCGCAAGGGCCTTCTGCAGCTCAAAGTTATTGTAGTCTTTGCTGATGCCTATATTGGTCTCGACATGCTGCGGGGTGATTTTTTTTGTTCCCTGTGGCAGGGTGATGATGAGTTTATCTATTTCCCCAACGATTTTCGAGAGATCATTGCCCAGGAATTCCACCAGCATCTGCGAAGCATTCATTTCGATAGCAAGCCCTCTTGATTTGAGCACTTTTTCAATCCATGCAGGCAGCTGCTCGTCGTATATTTTCGCCGATTCGAATACCAGTCCGTTTTCGGCAATCGATTTGAACAGTTTGGTGCGTTTGTCGAGCGTTTTATATTTATAATTCAGTACCAGGATGGTGCTGGAAAGAGGTTTATCCGTGTAGTGAAGGAGTTCATCTATTCCTTTGAGACTTTGTGCTTCTTTTACGATCACCACATTGTGCGATGCCATCATAGGATACCGGCGTGCCGCATGAATAATATTCATCACATCGGTATCTTTTCCATAAAATACAATCTGATTAAAGGATTGTTCTGCCTCGCTCAGGGCATTGTTCTGAATATAATTCGATATCTGGTCGATGAAATAAGGCTCTTCGCCCATCAGCAGGTAAATGGGCCTGAAGTTCCTGTTTTTGAGATCTTCCATGATTTCCCTGTAGCCGGGGCCTTGTTGCTTCTCCCGCATAGCGCTTCCGATAGAAATGAATTTGGTTATCTTTACAAAGATGAAAATATTCCAGGATGGAAAAACTGAACCTGCCTTCCTATCCCTTTCGCTATAAAAACGTAGGACAAAGAAAATACATTTTTGACAGTTTCAGAAAAAAATATGTGGTACTTACACCCGAAGAAGAAGTGCGGCAGCATTTTGCGATGTTCCTGGTGAACCACTGCAGTTACCCGGCTGCACGGATTGGTCTTGAGGTAAGGATCAGGACCACGCAACTGGAAAGGCGGTCGGATATCGTGGTATATAATGATTCTTTCAAACCCGGATTGATTGTTGAATGCAAGGCACCATCGATTGAAATACAAGAAAGCATATTCGACCAGGCAGTAAGATATCATTTGGAGCTGCATGCCCCGTATATAGCGGTAACCAATGGGTTAAGGCACTTCTGCTGCAGGATTGATAATGAAACAGGGAAATGGCATTTTGTAGACCATTTTCCTGCCTATGGTGAACTTCAGGCTAATCAGCCTGGCCGGGAAATTTGATGTCAATTTGATTCATGCATAGCTGCCAAAGGGTTTAGCAGGCAAAGTTAACCCCTGTGTGTTTTCCCCTGCTTTTTTCAAGGGCGCTGTAACTGCAGCAGGTATTCATCCAACCATTCGTTGCCCGTTCTGATCCAGTTTTTTTTAATTCCGGTGATTTCAAAACCGGCTTTCTGAAATAATTCGAGGCTGGCAGGGTTATTCTCCAGGATGTTGCAATAAAGTTGTTTCAACTGAAGGATTTCGAATGCATAGCGGATAAGGGCCGAGAGAGCTTCGCTGGCATACCCTTTACGGCGGTTCTTCGGAGCAGCGACGAGAATGCCTATGCCCGCGCGCTGGTGCAAAGGGTCAAAATCAAAAAGATCGATGGTGCCGACTGGAAGGTCTAATCCTTTTTCCGACTTCAGGTCAATCATGAGTCGGAGTTGTTTGGTCTCAAAGATTTCTTTGCCTGCAGTCTCTAAGTATTGTCTCAGGATGAACCGCGAAAAAGGCACCAGGGTATTGCTTATCTGCCATGTTTGTGTATGGTTTTCCCACGCATAGAGAATTTCCAGATCCTCGAGTTCCGGCGCCCTGAGCCTGAGCCTCCTGGTTTCAAGCAGGGGCAAAGATGATTCCTGCGTATCCAAAGGTAAATGCATTATTTGGCGAGGTCTTTTACCGGATCACCACCGGTAATCTGAACCCTGTATATATCCTGTAAACCAAAACCTGAAGGCAACCTGCGTGCAATATAACCGATCAGTCCGTTGCCAATGGGAAAGTAGAATTTATCGTCGAGGGTTGTATTGAGGGGGGAACCAATATTTACCGCACCAGACCATTCATTGTTTAGCCTGAGGGAATAAAATATATCGAATCCTCCCATATTCTGATGCCCCTGCGAACTGAAGAAAAGAGTGGTTCCGTCGGCACTGATGCAGGGAGTTTCCTCATCGAGCTTAGTGTTCACCTGGGGGCCCATATTTTTTGCTTTTCCCCATTGTCCGTTTGGCTGAAGTTCAGAATACCAGATGTCGAGTCCGCCTTCGCCTCCGCGCCTGTCACTCGTAAAATAGAGGATCTTGCCATCGGCCGAGATGGATGCAAAAGTTTCCTTTCGGTTCGAATTGATGTTTTCATTGAGAGGCTGCATAATGCTCCATTTCCCGTTTTCATAGTGGCTGACGAAAATATCGCCATTTTTTTTCACTTTTCTTACCAGGTAAAGGGTTTTCCCATCGACGGAGATACTGGTAGGATAAGCATCTCCATCCGATCCCACCTGAGGAGTGATATTTTCCGGCTCAGTCCAGGCGCCGTTTTCACGCTTCGACATGTAAATGGCGTTATAGAACTTCAGGTTATTCATGTAAATGATGATGGAAGTATCCTGTGTAAGTACAGGATCGTAGTTTTCGCTGCTGTTATTGATCACGCTGCCCAGATTGGTAAAAGTAACCTGTATGGGTTTATCCTGAATTACCTTAGCCTTTTTGCAGGCTTCAATTTCAGCATTAACAATGGCTTCGTTGTAATTTCCTTCGAAGTAGGGAGAATTGGTGAATTTATCGAGCATTTCCATGGCCTTGTCCATCTGGTTATTCATACGGTATGCCTGGGCCAAGTAAAAATAGGCATGCAGGGGTGCGCGAATCTGTGTAAGCTCGTTTTTGTACTTGGTGGCAATTTTAGTTACAGCTTGCTCAAAATAAGGTATGGACTTGATTTCATTGCCGGGAATATTCAGGTAACAACTACCCACCAGGAAATTGTAATTGGCATTGGTCGGATTGGCATCGTGAAGTTTCAGAAAATAAAAAACGGCTTCCTGGTAATCTTCAGAATCAAAAAAATAATTGCCCGTTTCAAACCATTCCTTTTTTTCGGCCATGGTCTGTCCGTATACCGGGGACAATGAAAATGCCAGCAGCAGCATAGAAAGTCCAAGCAGCGCACTGCTAAAGAAGTGTCTGATCCGGCCGGCGGTCAGCCTTCTGTAACTCATCAATCCTTCCCAGGAGGCTTTCATTTTCATAGATTATACAGATGATTTTATCAAAGTTAAGAAAATCACGGCAATTATCAACGAAAAGGACTTATGCCCCCGGGTTGTGAGGGTATTAGGACGGTTCGAATGCATTGCCTGTGCAACAATAATCTGATGCGGAAGGTTACTGCGCCATGCTTAACCAGGCTTATAAGAGAGGTTTTTCGCAGAATACTACAGGGAAACACAAAGACTCACCTGACCTTTAAATGATCAGGAACTGGTATTTCCTTTATGATAAGCATTTCAGCAGGGTTTGCCACAATTCTGAATTCAACCCTGCGGTTCAGCCTCCGGCCTGCGGGGTTATCAGATCCATCTACCTTAGTATTTGCTGCAATAGGGTGATCCGAACCGAAAGCTTCGATTTTCATTCTCTTCTCGCTGATGCCATTGCTGGCAAGATACCTGGCAACCGATTCTGCACGGAGCTTGGAAATAGCCATGTTGGCATGGCCAGATCCTCGGGAGTCGGCATAACCATTGATTTTAACAACCACCTGGTCGTAGGTTTTCAGGGCTTTCACCACCTTGTCGAGCTGGGCACTGGCCTCGGCTGTGAGATTATAACTGTTGAAAGCGAATAAAACGCCCATGATCTCCATCCTGGTATTTTCAACAACAGCGTTAGGTTTCACCTCTTGCCTCACCTTTGTCGTGTCTTTTCCGGCTGTTTTCATTGTTGTGACCAGTTTCGGTTCGGTTTTCGCTCTGGAAGTATCTTTTGTAACCGTGGTTTGAACGACTGGTTTTTCAGTTTTCGTTTCCTTGCCTGCGGTTTCCTTTTTCACGGTTACTGGTGTGATGATTTTTGCAACGGCCATGGAATCGGGAGCGACATTCAGGAGGCTGTCGTGAGGTACTTCAACCCCCTTGATTTCATACAGGAGGCCAAGTTTGTTCCTGGCGTCGGGCAGCAATTCAAAACGGTAGATGTCACTTTCGCCCAATCCTCCTTTCTCATTGCGTGCGAGGTAGAAATAATGCCCATTTTCTTCGGGGGCAAAATAAAGGTCATCATCGGTGGTATTGATGGGATAGCCTAGGTTTACCGATTCTGACCATTCATCGCCGCTCAGCCGTTTTGAATAAAAAATATCGAAACCTCCCATAGTTTGATGGCCCTGGGAACTGAAAAATAGGATTTTACCATCCGGAGAAATCACCGGGCAGTCTTCATTTAACACAGTATTGATATTTTTTCCGAGGCATAGGGGTTATCCCCAGATCG
>JAKAMP010000384.1 GCA_021812865.1 Bacteroidota bacterium
AGTCCTGGTTAGAAGAAGTCCCCGGGGTGAAATTGACGAGTTTCAGTCCCAATGCCTTGCTCCAGACTGCAATACTGTCATTATACCATTCATAGGGCGGAAGGAAATACTGAATTCCGCCGCTCACAACATCCGCTTTGTTCATGGCTGAATAGTTGTCCAGCATATCTTTGGTAAACTGTTGCCGGGATACAAGCAGGGAATCTCTTTTCCCCCAGTCGCAATAAAGAAGATGTTTATCGGAATGAGCGCCTAGGTAATGCCCGTCTTTTTTAAGGCGTTGAACCATTTTGGCAAAGGCCGGATTGCGGTAAAAATCCCCGGTAAGAAAGAACGCCGCTCTTGCTTTATGTTTTTCAAGGGTTTTTATTACTGCACCCAATCCATCGGCAAATTCATGTCCTGTGAACACCAGGCATATTTGTTTTTTGCTGCGATCACCCCTGATCATCGCTCCATGATCGGTTTCCAACGGCACCTGGGTTCCCTGGTGGGCTTCAGACTGCAATGCCGACAAATAGTAGGTGAAGTCGGCCGTTCCGTCCATGGTAGGCTCATTGGTGGAGTAATCGGCATAATCGTCATGATATACAGCTACATGCGACTGGAAATCGCTGTATGGATCGCCATTGGCCAGATAAATGCCTTTCAGGTTGTTGTAGATGGAAGCATATACGGGCCCGTCCACCAGTCCGCCATCAAGTTTATAATGAAACAGGTGCGACAGGGAAGAATGCGGGTCGGAAGGGTAGTCGCCCCAGGCCGGAAGTCCAACCACCATGCTTGTTCCCCATGGATTGCAGCCAAAGAGCCAGTCGCGAAGGGCTGCTTCCATTTCTGCATAGGTGGCATCGCCCGATTTCTGCTGGTAAAGATGGCACTGGCTCAGCATGGCTACCGTGAGGTTATTCGAACACCAGATGAACGGAATTCCATTGAGAAAGGGATTGTTCTTGCCCCTCAGGTACACCTTGTCAATTCCCTCTCTCCAATACTCCAGGAATTCTTTTGTATAAGCAGTCTCTGCATCCTGGGAAATGAGCTTTGGATTATGTAATTGACTTGAATTTGATTGCTTATTCCTAGCAATGACGTCCTTTTCATCTGATATCTCATAGTGACCCATATTAAAAAACGGGTACCACTGGTAGTGTCTTGCGGTGTCGGCGCCCATCCATGGCGTAGTCTTTTCCTGCCGGCCATAATCAGCAGCGGCTTCGAGATATTTCGCATCGCCGGTAAGCTGGTAAAGCTCGGCAGCAGCGAGTTCCATATCGTCGGTCCAATTATCTTCCTCATAAAAATAGGGCGCGGTGCAGGGGGCGGTCTGGCATGCACCGGGATGGTTTACGCCGAACCAGAAAGCCTGCCTGGCCTTATCTTTAAGCTTATCCGCAAAAACCGGATCGATTGCTGCCCACATTTCTGCGCCGATCGCAAATGCCGAGGCATATTTTCCCGCGGTGGATGCGATACCGGTTGACCGGCTTTTATACCTGAAAACGCCCTGAGGTTTGCCTGTGCAGAAGTATACCGGACGTTCTCTTCCCATACCATAATTTGCAGTGTCGCCCACCGGTGATCGAAACCCGATATGATCGCGGTCATCGGCTACCTGGTTATACATCTCCCCGCTGTCGGGATTCATTTTCAATAACCAGTTGAGACCCCACCTCGCTTCATCGAGAATGTCGGGAATGCCATTTTTACCGGGCCTGCCGCTGCTGTCGAAAGCATCTCCGAAAACCGAAGGATTCTGTTTCCAGGCAAAAAGCATCTGAAAAACTGCATTCGCAGAGGTAGCCACATACTGGAGGTAATCGGTGGCATCGTGCCAGCCCCCAACCACATCGATGAAAGTGGAATCTTTTCCGGGATTGTAAATAATATATCCATCCCGGGTATGGCACGAATCATTCAGGAAGGGATTGAACCCGCATCTTTGTCGCCTCATGTATCTGAGCAGAAAATCTGCTGTTCCGTCATACACATCATTTGATATCCTGAAAACAGGCGACTGAACCTTTCCTACCCTGATGACGTAGCTCCCGACTGTTCTGAAATCAGAAAAATCAAGTCTGAAGGTAGATACAAACGGTCCATACGGCCCATATGGCTTAATTTTCTTTGATATAAAGGATTTCTCCCCTGTCAGTAGATTATAAACCTCAAAACTGCCGGGATTCAGATTTTCCTTGCTTACCAGTACGGCTACCTTAACGGAACCCGGAGTATATCCCAGTTGATTGATCCGGATCCATCCCTGGGCAGACACATGGTGTGCCGGTAGAAGAGTAGCGAATAACAGGATGAGCTTGCACAGGCGTTTCATGAGTTGTGGATAAAGGGTGAAGGCTTAAAGATAGCAAAATGTTGCTTCTCGCTGGGCCGGAACACTCAAAATTAAGAGAAGAATACTCTTCTGGATTCATGCATTCAGATGGAGATTATGGCTTTAATTGCCCGGCAAGGTATTATTTGCTTTCACAGATATCTGAATAAACAACATCCTGTCAGCCTATGAAACCATAGGATGCATTATCTTTGTTATAATTTTGATGGATTGTACCCTTGCAGAAAATGATTGAAGGAGCATTCCCCAAGGTAGGATCATTCGGAATACTGAGGGAAATGGCAGGTTTCAATAGAAATTCCTGATCAAACAAAAGCATGAACGATGAAAAAAATTCTTTTACCCGTAATTCTGCTGGTTCCGCTGATGCTGAACTGGTCGTGTCAATCACAGTCAAAAATGGATAAAAACAGCCTTCCTCCAGAATGGGCCCAGCATGCCATCTGGTACCAGATATTTGTTGAACGGTTTTACAATGGGGATCCATCGAACGATCCGAAACCGGTGAACATCAGGTGTGACACCATTTACAAGGTGCCGTCAGACTGGACCATTTCCGATTGGACATCCGACTGGTACAGCGCCAACAGCCCATGGGAAAAGAATTACATGGAAAAGGGAAGAAAGAGTTTCAACAACATGGTCCAGTTGAGGCGCTATGGCGGAGACCTTCAGGGCGTGATTGACAAGCTCGACTATCTCAGCGACCTGGGGATCAATGCCATTTATCTTAATCCCATCAACGATGCCCCAACGCTGCACAAATACGATGCGCGGAATTATCATCATGTGGATGTAAACTTTGGCCCTGACCCGGTAGGGGACAACAAGATCATCGCCTCCGAAAAGCCCGATGATCCGTCAACATGGAAATGGACTTCGGCCGACAAGCTTTTCCTGAAGCTGGTGGAAGAGGTACACAAACGCAAAATGCGTATCATTGTTGATTATTCGTGGAATCATACCGGTACGGAGTTCTGGGCATGGAGAGACCTGGTGGAAAAGCAGACACAGTCGGTCTATAAGGATTGGTACGAGATCATTTCCTTCAAGGATCCTGCCGTGCCGGGAAGCCGTTTTAAATACCAGGGCTGGGCTCATGTGAAGAGTATGCCCGAGATTAAGAAGGTGAATGTTACTACGCCAAGAAGAAATGGTTTCCCTTACGAGGGAGATATCAATCCCGGCGCCAAGAAGCATATTTTTGATGTAACCCGTCGCTGGCTGGCTCCCGACGGCGATACCACCAGGGGAATCGACGGGTTCCGCCTCGATGTAGCCGACCAGATACCCATGGGATTCTGGCGCGATTACCGCAAATATGTCAAATCGATCAAGCCCGATGCGTACCTTGTGGGAGAAATCTGGTGGGTAAAGTGGCCCGACGTGCTGATGAATCCAGCGCCTTATGTAAAAGGCGATGTTTTCGATGCGGTCAT
>JAKAMP010000385.1 GCA_021812865.1 Bacteroidota bacterium
CCTTCAAACCTGTACCCGGCATCCGTGCTTCAGAAACTGAAAAACGGCCGATTCTACCTTACCCATGGCGCGGCTTCAAGACTCGATGACAGTGTGGATAAATTCTATAACACCGGAGAATGGACCCAGCAGAAAACTGAAAAAGCTGTCATCGACCTTTGCAAAAGAATGGAAAGGTACGGCCATCGGTTAACCCTCGACGACCTGAAAGAAGATAAGTTCTGCAAACGAATCCCCAGCCTGAGCGCAGATACAGTGCAGTCGGTAATTAATTCCATCGAAGCCAAACTGCAGAAAGGGATGGAACCCCAGCTTAATCAGACATATTTGCATACGGGCCCACACCACGATGACATCATGCTGGGCATTCTTCCTCATATAACCCACCAGCTGCGCTCGGCAACCAACAAGTTTTCGTTTACGGTGCTCACTTCAGGATTCACAGCCGTCACCAATACCTTCCTGAAAAATGTACTGCTCGATACGAGGAAGTTCCTCGATGAAGGCAATATCCAGATGGTGAAATATCCCGACTTTTTCGAGGCTGGATACCTTTACAAATGGGACAAGGACGTGTATCATTACCTCGACAAGGTGGCTTCGCGTGAGCCTGACGGGCAAAAGAGAGGCCTCAGCCACCGCGTGGTAAGGGCCATTGTGCAGATATACAAGGTTAAGTCTGCAGAGGAACTGAGGGACCGCATCAACGAAATTCTCAATATCATTGGCAAGAGTTACGACGGCGAGAAAAATCCGCCCCAGATCCAGCGGCTGAAAGGCATGATCCGTGAGTTTGAGGAAGAACTCGTATGGGCCCACTACGGCGTGCAGGTGAAAAACATTCACCACCTGCGCCTGGGATTCTATACCGGCGATATCTTCACTGAACAGCCCGATGTGGCCAGGGATGTACAGCCTGTTCTTGACCTGCTGCGAAGCGTAAAGCCCACCGTGGTGAGCCTGGCTTTCGACCCTGAAGGCAGCGGACCCGATACCCATTACAAGGTACTGCAAACCATTGCTGAAGCCCTTCGTTTATGGTCAAAAGAAGAAGATCTGTCCAAACTCCGCATCTGGGGCTACCGCAATATCTGGTACCGTTTTCATCCTGCAGAAGCCGACGTGCTCGTGCCTGTTTCGCTCAATGCCATGTATGCGCTCAACGAAACATTTCAGGACTGCTACGTTAGCCAGGTAGATGCCTCCTTCCCGAGCTATGAACTCGACGGACACTTCTGTGAACTGGCCCGGAAAATATGGGTGGAGCAACTCAAAGATATGCAACTGCTTCTTGGAAAGAATTATTTCTACCAGAATCCCCACCCACGCGTACGCGGCGCCCATGGCATCATCTATTTCAGGGATATGGCGCTCGAGGAATTCCTTATACATGCGCGCGCATTGCAGGAATCCATGGAGGGAATGGCGGTATAATTTCACCTGGAGTTTTTCTGTACGTTCATTCCATTGCAGGAATTGAAATAACAGAAAAAGGCGGGACAACTTCCCGCCTTTTCTTTTCCAGGCTATGAACAATCATTGCAGAAAATCGTTTTCTTTGCAGATTTTAGATTTGATTTTCCATGAGTCCTCACATTAATCATTCCAGGGGGGTGATGTATGCCACAATCACTGCAGTGATGTGGGGTGTGTTGGCCATTGCCCTCAAGGTCATGCTGAACGAAATGGATGCCGCCTCGGTGGTCTTTGCTAGGTTTAGCATTGCATTCATCGTTTTGTTCGCCATTCATCTCTACCGTGACCCTTCCAGCCTGAAAATTTTCACGAAACCTCCCGTGCTTCTGCCTGTGGCATCTGCTTTTCTGGCTTACAATTACTATGGCTTCATTAAAGGATTGCAGTTTATTTCTCCAGCCAGTTCCCAGGTGTATATTCAGATTGGGCCTGTTCTGTTCGCGTTGGGCGGCATATTCCTTTTTAAGGAGAAAGTCGGCCCCCGTCAATGGCTTGGATTCATGGTACTGGTCGCCGGCTTTGCCCTGTATTACTTTGAACAGGTTCACGGACAAACCAGCCATGATGCAAATTTCGGCAAGGGCATCGTTTTGATTCTTACTGGCGGACTGGCATGGTCGGTTTTTGCCCTTCTTCAGAAAAAACTGCTGAAAACCTATAAGGCCAGTGATCTGAACCTGTTTATTTATGGTTTCTGTGCCATTCTCTTTCTTCCTTTCTTTAACATCCATTCCACAGTGAATCTCTCGGCCATTGACTGGGCGAACCTGGTCTTCCTCGGACTGAATACCCTTATTGCATACAACAGCTTTGCCCTGGCCATGCATTATACCGATGCCAACCGCATCAGCGTGATCGTGACCATCAATCCCATCCTTACGTTTGTGCTGATGTATGTTCTCGGTATCATGCAGGTTACCTGGATACAGCCTGAACATTTTACATGGCTGAACATCAGCGGGGCCCTGCTGGCGCTCTCCGGCGTGCTGATGGTGGTGCTTCTTCCGCAGAAAAAGCTGAGGCCCGATGAAGTGCGAACTCAGTAGGTTTTCCCTTCCGGGGTCATCATCGGTACAAATCTTACCGGTAGACTTTCTTCCTGCCTTAGTTTGCCATGCGTTTTTCGCAGGATGACCAGTTCCTGGTTGTAAGAATCCTGCCCCACGGGAATGATCATTCTTCCATTTTCAGCCATCTGGTCAATCAACGGTAGTGGTATGTGCGACGGGGCACAGGTTACCAGTATGGCATCGTATGGCGCATGCTCCGGCCATCCCAAATACCCATCCCCTGTTATGATGTGTACTTGTTCATATCCCAGCTCATTCAGCGTTTGAGCAGCGCGTTTGGCCAGCTCACCGATAAGTTCTACCGAATACACCTCCCCGGATAATTCAGCAAGGATGGCAGCCTGGTATCCCGAACCTGTGCCAATTTCCAGCACTTTCATGTTTTTATCTGGATGGATGGCCTCCGTCATAAAGGCTACAATATACGGCTGGGAAATAGTCTGACCATACCCTATGGACAAAGGGTAATCTTCATAGGCATTAGCGGTATCCCGGGGCAACACAAACCGGTGGCGTTCAACCTTTCGGAATGCTTCAAGCACCCTGTGATTGGATATTCCCCTGGATTGCAGTTGACGATCCACCATTTTCAACCTTCGATCCTCCATAAACGTATGCTTTGTTCCCTGCGACTGGCACGACAAGAGAAAACAGACAAGCAGGGCCTGTAGAAACAAACCAAATCTGAAGCGAATTACTTTCATCACCCTCAGAATGGATATGGAAATCATCGTGATTTCCTTAAAATTGTTATAAATTTAGTGCAAAAATCGCAGAAAACGATCGCATTGACTTTAAACCTTCTGGCTTGGCAGCAGTCTAAAAGCTAAGAAGAAAAAAAATACATATGATCAGGAAAATTACACTTGTGTTGATGGTTTGCATGCTGGGATCGACCATGCTGATGGCCCAAACCAACACCCCGGGAACCACTTCCGGGCAGAAATTGAACCTTCGGCCTATTTCCCGGGAATATGCCCCGGTGAGAAAGAGCAATAATTACGATCGGGTAACCAGGGTGAAAAAACCGGTTATTCATCCCGTTGTGAAAAAGGCTAACCAGAAGGCTATAAGGAAGAAAGCCATTGGCCGGAAAGAAAAGTCAGCTGCGATTCGCAAGGCAAGGATGGAAAAGGGCAGGATGAGACGGTCAATGTAATGTAAACTAACCCAACCCAACCGAAACATGAAATACTCAACCATACTCCTTATTCTCATCTCCATTTCAGG
>JAKAMP010000005.1 GCA_021812865.1 Bacteroidota bacterium
ATTTCTTAACCTTCTTCTTCTGTAATGTGGTATCGCTGGCCGCTTTAATTGTATCCCCGGTCGGCAGCGTATCGGGCAATATTTGGAAAGATGCGAAGTTCTCAGGGTTGCAAGCAGGCAAAGCGTTCCCGGCCGCAGTAAAGGCGTAAAGCAAGCTAATTATAATGGCAAAAACACGAATGCGCAATGTCAAATACAATTTAAATGCTATTTTTGTGAAGGCTTGCTGTTGGAAGTTGCAAAGCTAAGTAAAAAATACTTAGATCATATGCCTGTGTGGAACAAAAGCAATTCCCGTTATTATAAACGTTGCCTTTCCTGCTTTCTTGCCATAGGTTTGTTTTTTTTTATGCCCCGGGCGTATGCCGGGCCTAAAGACGACAATTTTTTCAGGTTAAGGAAAGTGGTGATCGACGCGGGGCATGGGGGTCAGGATCCCGGTGCCCTGGGAAAGCATTATAAAGAAAAAGATATTGTACTTGGGGTGGCCTTGAAACTGGGTAAATATATCCAGGATCACTTCCCCGATGTAGAAGTGATCTATACCCGAAGTACCGACACTTTCATTCCGCTACATGAACGGGCTGAAATTGCCAACCGGAATAAGGCCGACCTGTTTATTTCCATCCATGCCAATAGTGCACAGAACAAAAATGTTGCCGGCACCGAAACCTATGTAATGGGTTTAAACAAGGATGAAAGCAATTTTGATGTAGCAAGGAAGGAAAACTCCGTTATCGTGCTCGAAAAAGACTACAATACCCATTATGAAGGCTTCGATCCTAATTCGGCAGAATCCTACATTATATTTACCTTGATGCAGAATGCTTACCTGGATCAAAGCCTGAAATTTGCCGCCCTGGTACAGGAAGAAGTGCGTGAACGCGGAAAACGGTGCGACCGAGGAGTTAAACAGGCAGGGTTCCTGGTGCTTTGGAGAACTTCCATGCCCAGCGTGCTGGTCGAAACCGGCTATATAACCAACCCCACTGAGGAGAACTACCTGCATTCCCAGGAAGGACAATCGTATATTGCCAGTTCCATATTCAGGGCTTTCAGGGATTATAAAAGATCGGTGGAAAGCAGAAGTCAGTTCCGCACCAATGAAACCGGCACCGACAGTATGACTGCTTCGGTTGTAAGGATCGATACCCCCGTGGTTTTCAAGGTTCAGATTACTGCTGCCCGCAACCAGATATCCCTGGCTTCAGACTTTTTTCAGAAAATGAAGCAGAAATTCCCTGATGTTACCATTGAAGAAGTGCAGGCGGAGGGTATTTACAAATATCTGGCCGGTTCCGATAGCACCTACCAGGGAATATTACCGGTAAGCCAGCAAATCAAGCAGGAATTCCCGGGCGCTTTTGTTGTTGCCCTGAGAGGAAAAAAATTCATACCTTTAAAAGAAGCATTGAATTTCAACAAGTAAATATTTTAAATATGAAAATCTCGAAAGAAGCGAAAATTGGCATTTATGTTCTGGTGGTACTGGCCATGTTCATCTGGGGGTTGAATTACCTCAAGGGCAAGGACATATTCACCCGTACGCATGAATACTATCTCGTATTTGCCAATGTCGCAGGGTTGAAAATATCCAACCCGGTTCTCATCAGCGGTTATAAGGTAGGTACAGTGCGGGATATATATATGAAAGAGGATGAGTCGGGCAAAGTAATGGTGCAGATCAGCCTGAACAGGTATACCCGTGTTCCTGTTGGAAGTATAGCCCAGCTCAGTTCTGATCTGCTCGGCACCAAATCGATCAAGCTTAAATTTTCGAAGAGCAAGGTCTATCATAAACCCAATGACACCTTGCAATCGGCTGTCGAAACCGATATTATGGAACAGCTCATGCCTCTGAAAAATAAGGTTGAATCGGCAGTGGTGTCGGTCGATTCACTCATAGGGCTCGTCAAGGTGATATTCAACGATAAGGCCATCAAGGATATCCACGGATCGTTTTCCAACCTGAATACATTCACAGCCGGGCTGAAGGATCAGAATCCCAGGATTGATTCTATCATGAAAAACATGACCTCCATTTCGGATAACCTGAGAAAGAATAATGATGCCCTATCGAATGTAATGAAAAACTTCTCGTCCATAAGCGATTCCATTGCCAAGGCAAACCTGAAACAAACCCTGCTGGAAACGCAGATGGCTGTAACCCAGATGCATGAAATGCTTGCCCGCATCAACCGCGGGGAAGGATCGCTGGGCATGATGGCAAAAAATGACTCCCTCTATAACAACCTGTCTTCCGCTTCAAAAAATCTCGATCTATTGCTGCAAGACCTGAAAAAGAACCCCAAACGGTATGTTCATTTTTCTATTTTCGGCAAAAGCGACAAGTCCTCCTCTCCCAAATAGGAGAAAGAGAAAAATGGGCTCATTAATTTGATCAATTCAACATTTTTGTTGACGAAAAAAGGGATCATTTTCAGCATCGGAATAATCCACTTCAAGTAAAAAAATATAATGCTTTAGCTCTTAATTTATTAAGCAGCTAAAGCATTTTTAAACTGATTATCAGCCGTTTGAAAAATATTATTCCGGAGGCACATTTAATAATATTCTGAGGATAAAATGCATAGAGTGTTTTGATGAAAATCAAGAGTGCTTCCGGCTTTTTTATTCCAGTTTTATTCACAAAATTGCTATAAGAATTTATCAACAACCCGAAACCACTAACCATTTAAAGGCTAAAAACATATTAAAATGCACGAGCAAATCTGGAACAATTGTTTAAAAATTATCAAGGACAACATTCCTTCCATAAGTTTCAGAACATGGTTCGAGCCGATAGTTCCCATAAAACTGGAATCGAATGTGCTTACTATTCAGGTCCCGAGTCCATTCTTCTATGAATATTTGGAAGAAAAGTACATCGACATCCTCAGAAAAACACTTCGCAAAGAGCTTGGTGAGGAAGCCAAGCTTGAGTACTCAGTGGTGATGGACAATAGTATATATAATACTACCAAGCCTTATACAGTCAAATTCCCGGGCAAGGAAAAGACCGATCTCAAGAACCAGCCTGTTTCG
The DNA here is from genome assembly GCA_021812865.1 of Bacteroidota bacterium. GTDB lineage: Bacteria > Bacteroidota > Bacteroidia > Bacteroidales > JAAYUG01 > JAKAMP01. Next base: position 3,046 of record JAKAMP010000005.1, read on the forward strand.
TTGCCAATTGCAGAGGGACAAAGCATCAAAAACCCCTTTGTGATTCCGGGTATCAAGAAACTTAACATTGATCCCCGGCTGAATCCAGGATACTCCTTCAACAATTTTGTAGAAGGTGAATGCAACCGTCTGGCACGCTCAGCAGGGTATGCTGTGGGTAATAACCCAGGCGGGACAGCTTTCAATCCGCTGCTTATTTACGGCGATTCAGGGCTTGGGAAAACCCATCTTGCCCAGGCGATCGGGATTGAAGCTAAAGACAAGTTTCCCGATAAAACGGTGTTGTATGTCAATGCCAATAAGTTTCAGACCCAGTTCACCGATGCCATTCGCAACAATACCAAGAATGACTTCCTGCATTTTTACCAGATGATCGATGTGCTGATTATAGACGATGTGCATGAGTTTGCAGGGAAAGAGAAAACGCAGGATACCTTCTTCCACATTTTCAACCATCTTCACCAGGCGGGGAAGCAATTGGTACTGACCTGCGACAAACCTCCCGTGGAGTTGCAGGGGCTTGAACAAAGGCTGCTTTCCCGTTTCAAATGGGGATTGGCTGCCGACCTTCAGCCACCGGATTATGAAACCCGCATTGCCATTCTGAAGAAGAAAATATACAATGACGGCATCGATATTCCCGAGGAAGTAGTTGAGTATATAGCCACCCATATCACCAACAACGTAAGGGAACTGGAAGGTGCACTCATTTCACTGCTTGCACAATCCACTCTGAACAAAAAAGATATCACCCTGGATCTTGCAAGGGAGATGATCGACAAGCTGATCAAGAATACCAAGCGGGAGATTTCCATCGATTATATCCAGAAAGTGGTGTGTAACTACTATAATATCACAACGGATTCCCTGCGGTCAAAAACGAGAAAGAGAGAAATTGTCCAGGCTAGGCAGGTGGCCATGTATTTCTCGAAAAACCTCACGAAATCATCTTTGGCAACCATTGGAAGCCAAATAGGGGGAAAAGATCATGCCACCGTGTTGCATGCATGCAAAACGGTAAATAACCTAGTAGAAACCGATAAGACATTTCGTAACCAGATTGAAGAATTAGAAAAGAAATTAAAATTTTAAGCAGGTTCCCGGGAACCTGTTTTTTTTTGTTTCTGATGGAGGAAGACATTTTTAAAACGATAGCTGCACCGGCAGAAGGTCTGTTCAAAAGTAAAGGCAGCCGATTCCTTTCTTTTGCATTCCCGGTTGCCTCCGAGGAGGAAGCAAAGGGAAACCTGACCCGTCTCAAAGCCAAATACCATGACGCCAGGCACCACTGCTTTGCATGGGTAATGGGAAGAAAAAAGGAACAGTTTCGTTCAAGCGATGACCGGGAGCCCTCGGGGACCGCAGGAAAACCCATACTCGGTCAGATCCATTCCTCGGGTCTCACGAATATTGAGGTGGTCGTGGTGCGGTATTTCGGTGGCACCTTGCTGGGAACTGGCGGCCTGATCGAGGCTTACCGCGAAGCCTCCAGGGATGCGCTGGCACATGCCACCGTGATTGAAAAAACAGAGAACTCTGTTTTCCTGCTTTCCTATCCGTATATCCATATGAACGAGGTTTTGAAACTGGTAAAGGATGAGAAAGCGGAAATACTGTCAAGCCAGTACGATGAGGAAGGACAAACGGAGGTATCTATCAGGATGAGCAGGGCAGGCAGTTTCCTTGAACGGGCACGGAGAATTAACGGATTACACATACACATCAAATCATAAATCAATTTATATGCATTCTATGAAAAACAAAAGCCTTGTATCCATCACAGACTTCAGCAAGGAAGAATACCTGAGGATACTCGACCTCGCCGGCGAATTTGAAAGGAAGCCGGGCCAGCCCCTGCTCCAGGGATATATTGTGGCCACCCTCTTTTTTGAGCCCTCCACGCGCACCAGGCTCAGTTTCGAGAGCGCCGTGAACAGACTGGGCGGAAAGATCATCGGCTTTTCCGATTCGGCCAATACCAGCGTATCGAAGGGTGAAACCCTGAACGACACAATTAAAATTGTGAGCAATTATTGCGACCTCATTGTAATGAGGCATCCCCTGGAAGGAAGCGCCAGGTATGCCAGCGAGGTGTCGGGCGTACCTGTAATCAATGCAGGCGACGGCGCCAACCAACACCCTTCACAAACACTACTGGACCTGTACTCCATAAAGAAAACCCAGGGGAGGCTCGACAATCTGTGCATTTACCTGGTAGGGGATTTGAAGTATGGACGTACCGTGCATTCCCTGATTATGGCCATGTCGAAATTCAACACCACCTTCCATTTCATTTCTCCTGAAGAACTGAAGATTCCCAACGAGTATAAAATATATCTCGATTCCTTAGGTCTGAAATATTTTGAGCATTCTGATTTTACCGATATCATCGATGAAGCGGACATTGTATATATGACCCGCGTGCAGAAGGAGAGGTTTTCCGATCCTATAGAATATGAAAAGACAAAGAATGCCTATGTTCTCAGGGCCGATATGCTGAAAAAATCGAAGCCGAATATGAGAATTCTTCATCCCCTTCCCAGGGTGAACGAGATTCATACCGATGTTGATCCGTCAGAAAAAGCCTATTATTTTACTCAGGCGCTGAACGGCGTATATACCCGTCAGGCCATCATTACCTCCATACTGGGATTGAAATAAAAATACTCTTGCCATGAACGACAAAAAACAACTCAAGGTCAGTGCCATCAAGGAAGGTACAGTGATCGACCATATACCTGCCCAGAACCTTTTCAAGGTTATTTCCATTCTGCGTCTTGATAAAATTCACACTCAGATCACCTTTGGAACGAACCTGGAATCGAAGAGGCTCGGATCAAAAGCAATTATCAAAATCTCGGAAATATTTTTCCACGATGCCGAGATCAATAAAATTGCGCTGGTTGCACCCGACGCAAAACTTAATATCATCAAGGATTACGAGGTAGTGGAAAAAAAGGTTGTGGAGGTGCCCGACGAGATCGTTGGCATTGTGAAATGCTTCAACCCTCAGTGCATTACCAACCATGAAAAGATCACCACAAGGTTCACGGTGGTAAATAAGAAAGAGGTTTCCATGAAATGCCATTACTGTGAGAAGATCACAGATTCAGAGCATATGGAGATCATTTGATCGGATAAAGATCGGAATTCACCGTATCCTGTTCAGGCTGTCAATGATGTCCTGGTCTTTTCTGATGGCTTTGCGGGCCATGATCAGAAGGACCAATGACACCAGCGGAAATACCAGACCTGCGTGATAACTTATTAGTGCAGCCGGTGAAATTGAGTGCAGCCGGTAAAGGAAGATCAAAAGCAGGATAACGGAAAGGACGAGTATAAGGAGGATTCCCGTGATCCAGGAAACCTGTCTTTCCCTGTTTTTATACATAAAAATGACCAGAACGTCCGCAAATGCAAGCAGTACATAGACTGCAGTCAGTGCAATCATTAGGCCACGGGGGGCCGCCGGCGGAATTTGACCGCTAATCAGGAATACATTCCAAACGCTGGTTCCCTCAACCAGGCTGCTCAATGGCAGTATCAGCATGCAGGCCAGCAGGACCGAAGCAACAAGCAGGTACAGAGTTTGTATGCGTTGAATCATGATATGACAAGCATTGAACTTCGCACCAAATTTACTGTTATATGAACTAAAATGCAACCACCCGGAAGATCAGCATGGGGAGTTTGCACGCCGTTGTTTATAATTATCCGGGCTGGGACATAGGCAGAAAAGATTATAATGTGCAATTTTGAAATATCAATCCCCGCTTATGGATGCATCGGAAATAAAAGCGTTGATTTCCCTGTTAGAGGATCCTGATGATGAGGTAAATTCAAAGGTTTCGGAGATCATCCGTTCGCAGGGGGTTGAAATCATCCCCATCCTTGAAAAGACCTGGGAGCAATCTGCCGATGAAAAACTGCAGGAAAAAATTGAAGATCTCATTCAGGATATCCATTTCAACTACATTGAGTTCCTTCTGAAAGCTTGGGTTGAATCCGATACACACGACCTGCTTGAAGGAGCTTATATTGTTGCCAGGTTGCAGTATCCCGATCTGCAATACCAGTACCTTGCCAATATTATCGATGATCTTAAACAGGACATCTGGCTGGAATTGAACCCCAATCTTACTGCCCTGGAAAAGATCAGGATCATGAATCATTTCTTATTCAACGTTCACAAATTTTCGGGAAACGTATACAACATTTATTCTCCCCATAATTCATACGTAAACCAAGTGCTGGAGACCAAGAAAGGGAATCCGGTTTCACTATCCATTGTTTACATCTGCATTGCACAGAAACTGGGCATGCCGGTATATGGCATCAACCTGCCCAGGAATTTTCTTGCGGCCTACCTCGATGACTATGAGGCCATGCCTGACAACATCCTTTTTTACATCAATCCATTCAACAAAGGCGCTGTGGTGAGCCGGAATGAGCTGGAAACCTTCATGGTACAGCAGGGTATGGAATCTGACTCAAAATATCTCAAGCCATGCACCAACCTTGAGATTATCCAGAGGCTTATTCTGAATGTGATTATGGCATACGACAAGATGGGATATAAGGAAAAAATAAACGATTTTCAGAAACTTCTGAAAATCGTTATGGGGAAAGAAGGAAATATGTAAGTAGCGGTTACTTGGCAAAATTAACAGCGCGGGTTTCGCGGATAACTGTAATTTTGATCTGCCCCGGATACGTCATTTCATCCTGTATTTTTTTAGCAATATCAAGTGACAGTTGCTCTGCGTCCTGGTCGTTAACCTTTTCGCTGCCAACAATCACCCTCAGTTCGCGACCTGCCTGGATGGCATATGTTTTGGTAACGCCGGGATAGGAAAGGGCAAGCGATTCGAGATCTTTGAGCCTTTTGATATACGATTCAACTATTTCCCTTCTGGCACCGGGTCTTGCACCAGAAATGGCATCGCAAACCTGCACGATGGGAGCAATCAGGCTGGCCATTTCCACTTCATCGTGGTGAGCGCCAATGGCATTGCATACTTCCGGTTTTTCCTTTAATTTTTCGGCCAGTTTCATTCCCAGGATGGCATGGGGCAATTCGGGTTCATCATCGGGAACCTTGCCGATGTCATGGAGCAGCCCGGCGCGCTTGGCAAGCTTGGTGTTGAGCCCGAGTTCGGAGGCCATGATGGCACAAAGATTAGCCACTTCCCTGGAATGCTGGAGCAGGTTCTGTCCGTATGACGAACGGTACTTCATTTTACCGATCAGGCGGACGAGCTCGGGATGCAGGCCATGTACGCCCAGATCAATGGTGGTACGTTTTCCAATCTCAATTATTTCCTCTTCTACCTGTTTCTGCACCTTGGTAACAATTTCCTCAATTCGTGCAGGGTGGATCCGGCCATCGGTGACCAGTTGGTGAAGGGCCAGCCTTGCTACTTCCCTTCTTACAGGATCGAAAGCGGAAAGTACAATGGCTTCGGGGGTATCGTCAACAATGATTTCCACGCCGGTGGCGGCTTCGAGGGCACGGATGTTCCGGCCTTCCCGACCGATAATACGCCCTTTCATCTCATCATTTTCGATATGGAATACGGTAACAGAATTTTCAATGGCAGTTTCGGTTGCCACCCGCTGGATGGTTTCGATCACTACACGTTTTGCCTCCCTGTTCGCTGTCATTTTGGCCTCGTCCATGATTTCATTCACATAAGACATGGCCTGGGTTTTGGCTTCTTCTTTCAACGAATCGATAAGCTGGGCTTTGGCTTCATCGGCCGACATTCCTGAGATTGCCTGAAGCTGTTCCACCTGTTGCTTATGCATCCGTTCAAGTTCTTCCGATTTTTGTTCCACGATGGTCACCTGGGAAGTGAGGCTTTCGCGGGCTATATCGATATCTTTTTTCTGACGCTGTGCTTCTTCGAAACGTATGGAAAGAGCGCTCTCCCTCTGTTTCATCTTGTTTTCCGTCTGTGCGATCTTCGAATTCTTCTCAGCAATCACCTTTTCATGCTCGGCTTTCAGCTGCAGGAATTTCTCCTTCGCCTGAAGAATCTTGTCCTTCTTAATCATCTCGGCCTCAGCCTCTGCTTCTTTAATAATATTGTGAGCACTCCGGCGGATATTCCTGTGTGTAAAAATGTATGCCAGTGCAGCGCCGACCACGAAGGCTCCCGCCCCGATGATCAGGCTGGCAATAAAAATGGGTAATTCTAATAGTATCATGTTGTTTAGGTTTTCGTTAATAAAAAAACCCGCATTCATTTCTTCAGTTTCAGAAACCCCATTACAGTATGGATGGGATTGCCGGCCTTTTGGGACTTCCATTGTTCCGGGAAACCCGGAAATCACGGTGAACCGTGATTACGGCCTGTCCTACGAAGCCTGAGTCATACCCCAATTGGAAAAATGTTGAGTTTCGACCAATTGAAGAAACAATGCGGGTGTATTGCAGAAATATATTTTAAAGAACGTTGGTTTTCCTGCTTACCAGGATATCATCCAGTTCCCTGTTTAGATCTTTGAGTTCTTCCAGCAAATCTGAATGATCCAGTTTTTCTTCGAGTTCAATATTCCGTATCACAAACTGCAGCGCTGCCATGGCAAGAAAATCCTGCGCATCTTTATCGGAATACCTTTGTTTATATAAAAAAACCTTCTCGTTGATCAGTTTTGCCGCTTTCCGTATCTTCTCCTCCTCCATTCTGTCAATTTTCAGAGGATAATACCTGTCTGCTACATTTACCTTTATGGAAAGCTTTTCCTCCATCACAGGGTAATAACTATTTATTCAATAATGCAATACACTTGTCAATTTCACGAACTATCCGGTTTACCTTGAGTTTAGCTTCGTGCTTGTCCTCCGTGGTCATGACAACCGACTTGGCAATCTTCAAGGTATTGAGCTTCTTTTCAAAGTTACTGATTTCCTTCTGCTTCGACCTTATTATTTCGTTCAAACTCCTGTTCTCCCTGATAAGGTTTTCATTTTCCAATCTCACTCTTTCATAAACTGTCACAATCTCATGTATCTTTTCCCTGAGCTCAGCAATAATCTCTTCTTTTTGATTATTCATTTTCCGTCTGTTCACCTTTTGCAAATATAATACAGCTTTCACAATTTACCATCCTGGAGATATGTTTTTTGCCATAATGGGCTAATTTTGAAGCCTTCCAAGGGATTGCCGCCATCATTCCTTTATATTCTCAGCTTCCTTCCGCTGGTGATATGAAAATATCATCCTCCGGGAAGTTTTCTTTACGGGAAGAATAAAGTAAACCTGAAAATTGATAATTTCATCCACGCTAATTGATAGATTAGTCAGCCGGCATCAGCCCCGGTTGTATGTTTTTTTTCACAGATACTGCAAGTTATGTACATTCACAACGGTGATGGAGCCAGAACATGAGTAAGCTACATCGTAATGCGAGCCACATCAAACCAGTAATGAAAACATCCTTTTGATTTTTAAACCTTCCACTACCTATCATTCAGAAACCTTTACCTTATGAAAAGCTATCATGTTGTCGGGATCATGTCGGGTACCTCACTGGATGGACTTGATATGGCGCTTTGTGAGTTCATCTATACCTCCAGTGGATGGAAGTACCGCATCCATGCTGCCGACACCAAACCCTATGACCGCTCGTGGAAAGAAAAACTAACAGAGGCTCCGTCCATGAACGCCCCTGACCTTCTTCAATTGCATTCTGCCTATGGCAAATATGTTGGTTCTGAGGTCAAGAAATTCATCCAGGCTTCTACCCGGAAAGTAGACCTGGTTTGTTCACACGGGCATACTGTATTTCACCAGCCGGAGAAAGGATTTACCTTTCAGATTGGAGATGGGTCGGCTATAGCGGCTCATTGTGGATTAACAACCATCTCGGATTTCAGGAACATGAGCGTTGCACTTGGTGGAGAAGGCGCCCCCCTGGTGCCCATCGGCGACGAACTGCTTTTTGGTGAATATCATTATTGTCTTAACCTGGGCGGATTTTCAAACATTTCCTACAAATTCCGGCACAAAAGATATGCCTTCGACGTCTGCACAGTAAACATGGTACTGAATCATCTTGCACAGAAGCTCGGGCAAGAATATGATAAGGACGGACAGTTTGGTAGGAAAGGTTCGGTTAACCAGAAATTGTTGTCCAGACTGGAGTCTCTTCCATTTTACAGGCAGCAACCTCCTAAATCGTTAGGCAGGGAATGGTTTGAAAAAGAAATGCTTCCGCTGATTGAACAACCCGAACTTGATCTATATGACACGTTCCGAACTGTATATGAACATATAGCCATGCAGATTGCTGAATCTGTCAGGAATAAAAGCAAAAAACCGGTGCTGATTACCGGGGGAGGCGCAAACAATACCTTTCTGATTGAGTTGCTGAAGGAAAAGACAAACCACGAACTGATTATACCCGATCCCTTCATAGTAAAATTTAAGGAAGCCCTGATATTTGCCTTTCTCGGAGTTCTCCGCTACCGGCAACAGGTCAATTGTCTTGCGTCGGTTACCGGTTCAAGTTACGATTGCTCGGGCGGGGCCATACACATTGTAATCTGAAAGTCAAAAAAAATCCCGCATCCAACGATGCGGGATTTTCCCCTTACTAACTACTAACTAAACCTAACTAAACTTACACCTAACTATATGAAGAAAACTAACCTATCATATGTTTGACAAATTTCATGCCAGAAAAAAGTAATTCATTACCGGTATTTCCTTGCATCAGATTTCAATGAACTGATTGACGGCACAAAGTTGAGTATTTATTTTCACTTCTTAGGGGAGCATTAACAAGAATTAACAATTTCTTAATCTTCACATTGGAAAAACCAGGAGCCCATTTTCGGTTATTCTCCATTTCAGAACTTCCTTCATTCCACAGAGGCCTGTATGTTATTAAACCTATCTGAAGTTACATAAATGATTATTTTTGCCAATTAAAACAAAAAAGCCTATGAAAATGATCAGATCAGTCGCCATGGTTGCGATATTATGGTTAGCAGGGATGAGCCTGACTACGGTTGAGGCATGCACCAATTTTTTAATCTCAAGGGGTGCCACCATTGACAAGACCAGCATGATATCCTATTCTGCCGATTCCCATGTATTATATGGAGAATTGTATTTCAGACCTGCCAAGGACTATCCGGCAGGAACCATGGTGGATGTATATGAATGGGATACTGGCAGGCACATGGGGAAAATACCCCAGGTAAGGCATACCTACTCTGTGGTGGGCAACATGAACGAATATCAGCTTGCTATTGGCGAGACCACCTTCGGTGGCCGGCCGGAGCTTGTCGATACCACGGCCATTGTGGATTACGGCAGCCTAATATATATGACCCTCCAGCGGGCAAAAACAGCCCGTGAAGCCATCCAGACCTTTTCTGACCTGGTTTCAAACTATGGCTATGCCAGTTCGGGTGAATCATTCTCCATTGCAGATCCTAACGAAGTATGGATTCTCGAGATGCTTGGCAAGGGTCCGGGCAGGAAAGGCGCTGTATGGGTAGCCATGAGAATTCCTGATGGTTATATTTCCGGACATGCCAATCAGGCAAGGATAACCACATTCCCAAAAAATGATCCGGAAAACTGTCTATATGCAAAGGATGTAATTAGTTTTGCCCGCGAAAAAGGATATTATAAAGGATCAGATGATGATTTCAGTTTTTCCGACACCTACGCTCCGGTGAATTTTGAAGGGGCCAGGTTCTGTGAAGCCCGTGTATGGTCGGGATTCAACAAGGTGAACAACACCATGGGACAATACCTTGATTATGTAAAGGGCGACAATCTTAAACACAGGATGCCTCTGTGGGTCAAACCGGATCACTTGCTTTCACTGCAGGATGTTTATGGGCTTATGCGTGATTACTTTCAGGGAACATATTTCGACATGACCAAGGATGCAGGCGCCGGGCCTTTTGGGTGCATTGTTCGTTGGAGGCCGCTCACCTGGAAGGTTGACGGTGAAACTTATCTGAACGAAAGAGCTATTTCCACCCAGCAAACCGGCTTTTCATTCATTGCACAGTGCAGGGCCAATTATCCTGCTCCCATTGGTGGCATTCTCTGGTTTGGAGTAGACGATACCTATTCTACAGTGTATACCCCCATGTATTGTGGCATTACCCGGGTACCTGAGAACTTCGCCGTAGGAAACGGCTCCATGATGGTATTTTCGGATAACGCAGCTTTCTGGATTTTCAACCAGGTATCAAATTTTGACTATACGCGCTATTCTGATATGATAAAAGATATCCAGAAAGTGCAGTCCAGGCTGGAAAATGGGTATATCAAAGAAACCCATTCGGTCGACAGTGTTGCGCTGGCACTTTACAAGAAGAATCCCAAAAAAGCCATAAAATACATTACCGATTATTCCTGCAAAAGTGGAGCGAATACATTTACTGAATGGAAGAAACTATATGCCTTCCTGTTCACGAAATATATGGATGGAAACATCAAAACGGTCGTTCCGGGCCAGATGAATCCATCTGTAAGTCAGCCCGGCTACAGTGAGGAGTTTTACAGGGAAATCGTGAGATCAGCAGGTGACAGGCTCAAAGCAAAAGAATAGGCAAGGAAATAAATTTTGCCTGTTAATAATTTTTGATAAGAACCGGTTTTATATGGTTTTTTTTCGTAATATTGCGACCTGTTTTTTAAAGGTTTAACGAAAAAATTTAGCAGGATGGATCTAATTAAAGTAGCCGAGAAAGAGTTCACCCTCGACAGGGTTCTTCCGGAATTCAGCAGTGGAGATACGATCACTGTACATTATAAGATCATTGAAGGGAACAAAGAGCGTATTCAGCAATACCGCGGTGTTGTGATCCAGAAAAAAGGATCAGGAATCAAAGCCACCTTCACCGTAAGGAAAATGTCGGGCAACGTGGGTGTGGAAAGAATTTTTCCCTTCAATTCGCCTTTCATTGAAAAGATCGAAGTGAACAAGAAAGGGCATGTTCGTCGTGCTAAACTGTTCTACCTGAGAAAACTTACAGGTAAGAAGGCCCGTATCGAAGAAAAACGAGTTAAAGTCGCTGAAGTAACTGGAAAATAAGCACAAAGCCCCGTCAAAAACGGGGCTTTTTCTTTATATACCCCTGCATCAAAAACATTCCTGCATTCCAGTATCGCTATTCCATGTGAAGGTTCATATCAGGCAAACCATGTACAGCTCGTCCTCCCACCATGGTTGTTGCCATTGAATATTCAGAATTACACGGACTTGTCCTTGCCCTTTGCGTATATATGAAGGCCGCACTCCTTGTTTTCGGGCTGTTCCCACCACCAGCGGCCTGCCCTCAGGTCCTCGCCTTCACGAACTGCCCTTGTACACGGTGAGCATCCAATACTGGGAAATCCCTTGTCGTGTAAAGGGTTATATGGAATATTATACAATCGGATGTAGTCCCATACCATCTGCTCTGTCCAGTCCTTTAAAGGATTCAGTTTCAGCAGGCCATACTGATCATTCCATTCCACCAAGGGGGCGCTGTAACGCGTAACCGATTGCTCCCGACGAATGCCTGTGATCCACAAAGATGCACCGGCAAGCGCACGTTTAAGCGATTCAGTTTTGCGGACATGGCAGCAGAGTTTCCGGTTTTCTATGCTGTCATAGAAAAGATTGACTCCCCGGCTGTTTACCATTTCCTCCACCCTTTTCTGTTCGGGGAAATACACTTCTATTTTTATTCCGAAATGTTTAGCCGTCAGATCGAGAAGCTGGTACGTTTCCTCAAAAAGCCTACCGGTATCAAGAGTCACGATTCTCACCCCGGGAACCCATGTACAGATCATATGGGTAAGCACCTGGTCCTCCAGTCCGAAACTCGTAGTAAATACAGCTTTCTGACCCGGTTGTGTGCAGAAATATTGCAGGGCCTCCGGTGCAGTGGAATTTGAAAATTGTTTGTTCAGCTTTTCTGCTTGTGCTTGCATGCCCATCTTTCAGAATTTGGTGCAAAAATAATGGAAATGTTATATCGCACAACCATAGAAACAAATTGGAAGACATTTTGCTAAGCTATCTGGAAATATGAGAAATTGCAAGATAATTAAATGTAATAACCGATATTTTCGTTTGCTTTTCTAAGGCTTTCGGGGGTTCCCACGTCAATCCAGGGTTCATTATTGCAAGGCCAAACGTATATCGGTTCTGTCCGGGCCAGCCGGAGGTACAATTCGATGATGGAAAATGCGCCTTCCTCTATAATCATATCTGTCAATTCCGGATTGACAACATGGATGCCGCAAAATGAAACCGGTTTCAGGCCATTTTCATCGCGTGAAATGATTTTTTCGCTTGTAGCGGCATTCTGCCATCCGCAGAGCCTATTTTCGCCATTCACTAGCAGCTGTCGTGAGGCGGGGCGGGCATTCACCGCCAGGGTAGCCAGGGCATGAGGCATTCGCGAATGAGCATCTATGAGCTGTTCCAGCCGAATAGCCGAAAGAATATCCACATTATGCAAGAGGAAAGGTCCTTGTCCCTGAAGCATAGGCGCAGCTTTTTTCAGTCCGCCGCCTGTGTCGAGCAGCCAATCCGATTCATCGGAAACCTCGATGGAAAGTCCAAAATTTTCGTGTTCTTCCAAAAAGCGAATGATCTGCCGGGCATGATGATGCACATTGATAACAAGCTGACTGAAACCTACCCCTGTCAGTTTCCGGATAAGAATTTCAAGAAGCGGAGTGCCGCTAACGGGGATCAGGGCCTTGGGAATGCTATCGGTAAAAGGCCTGAGGCGCGTACCAACCCCGGCGGCAAATATCATTGCTTTCATACACTCATTTTTTGGGCAGGAAATACGATCCTTTACATATTGTCCATGAGGTTTAGGTGGGAGCAAACAGCATCCACACCAAGAGTATGGCGAACATGGGCATACAATTGTTCAGCACAGTAAACAGAACGATGTCTTCCGCCGGTGCATCCGAAACTGATCATCATGTTGGCATGGCCCCTTGCCCGGTAGTCGTGTATGGCATTATCGGCAAGGGCAAATACGTGGTTCAGGTACTCGCTCACTTCCGGTTTTTCTTCAAGAAATGCAATTACCGGCGCATCCTTGCCTGTCATTTCCTTATACTCGTCGAAGCGACCCGGGTTGGGCAGCGACCGGCAATCGAATACGAAACCACCCCCATTCAGGGACTCATCGAAGGGGATACCCGATTTGAATGAAAAGCTTTTGATCCGCAGGGTAAATGTTTCGTGCTTTGAACCGATGGAGTTCAGGAACGGGTCCGATCCCAGCAGTTTCAGTGCAGTGGTCAGCTCCGGAAGCTCTATTCCCAGAGAATAATGCCCCAGGATGTATTCCAGGTTTTTCAGCGCACCAGGGATGCTTTCAAGAAACAAGGGTTTGTTCTCATGAAGCCCCCTGAATCCATAGGCTCCCATAGCCTGGAGCAGGCGGATCAGAAGAAACCCAGGATAGTATCTCAGAAACTCCTCGGGGGGCACCTTGAATTCTTTCTCGAGTTCCCCTACGTAATGCGCAAGTAGCTCTTCCCTGGCTTCAAAAGGGAGAAAGGTTTTTGACTCGAACAGAAGGGATGCCACATCATATTGCAGGGCCCCCCGCCTGCCACCCTGGTAATCAATGTAATACAATGCATCATTGTGCAGCATGATGTTGCGCGACTGGAAGTCACGGTACAGGAAATAATCGCGTGGCACCTGTGCAAGAAAGCGGGCGAACTTCCTGAAATCATCCTCCAGAAACTGCTCATCGAACTTCACTTTAGCAAACTTCAGAAAGTAATGTTTGAAGTAATTCAGATCCCAAAGCACCGACTGTTCATCGAACTCAGCGCGGGGATAACAAACGGAGGTATCCAGTCCCTTTATGCCCAGGAACTGGATTCTGATCAGATCGGACAGGGTCTGTTTATATACCCTGATCACATCCTGGTTAAACACCCGCTGATGATCCCGGGTAAGAAAATCGATCAGGGTTTTATCGCCCAGGTCTTCGAGAAGGTACAACTGGTCCTCAGGCTGATAT
>JAKAMP010000386.1 GCA_021812865.1 Bacteroidota bacterium
TTCAATTGGCAGGTTCCGCGGGAGGTTACCAGTCGCTTGGAGGAAGTTTTAAAAATTAATGAAATCCAGGGAATGGCGCTCACCCGCCAGGGAAAACTTTACGGGGCTGTTATCATCCTGATGCTGAACAGCAAATCCCTTGAAGAAAAACAGGCCCTCGAAACATTCCTTTACCAGGCCTCTATTGCTATTCACCGCCGCCAGCTGGAAACGGAGCTGGTTAATGCAAAGGAGAGGGCAGAAGAATCGGATAAAATTAAAACCTCCTTCCTGGCCAATATGTCGCATGAAATCCGTACCCCGATGAACGGAATACTTGGATTTGCCCAACTACTGGCCAACGAAAACCTGAACAGGGAGGAAACCCGGGAATACCTCAATGCTATAGATAGTAACGGGAAACTACTCATCAGCCTCATTGATGATATCATCGATATTTCGAAAATTGAAACAGGCCATGTTAAAATCTATCCGGATAAGATTCACCTCAATCACTTTATGGCCGATGTTTTCCAGAATTTCATCACCGATTCGGTGAAAGCCGACAAGAAAGAGGTGCGTTTTTCCCTTGAAACCAGCCTGCCCAATGATGACTGCCTCATCGAGGCCGATCTTATGCGTTTGCGCCAAATTATCAATAACCTCATCTCCAATGCCATCAAATTCACAGAAAAGGGATTCGTCAAGGTTGGCTATACCGTTGAAAAACCTTCCATCATCACTTTTTATGTTTGCGACTCGGGAATCGGTATCATGAAGGAAAAGCAGGATATGATCTTCGAACGGTTCGTACAGGCTGACCTTTCCATTACACGGAAATACGGAGGATCGGGCCTTGGTCTCGCCATTTCCAAGGGATTGGTGGAACTGATGGACGGCAGGATTTGGGTGGAATCGGAGTTTCAAAAAGGCTCATCATTCTATTTTTCGCTTCCATACAGGCAAATAAAGGAACAGATCACCCAGAAAATCGACCACCATACGGAAGGAAAGATCAAACTCACTGAAAAAACCGTATTGGTAGTGGAAGATGATAAGTTTAGTTTCAAATACCTTGAAGCTATTCTGAAACGGTATGAGGTCAATATTCTTCATGCTGTCAATGGAGCTGAGGCGGTTGAAATGTGTATGAAAAATTCAAATATTAGCCTGATTCTGATGGATATACAGCTGCCAAACCTCAGTGGTTACGATGCCACTAGGCAGATCAGAGCTATACATAAGGACATCCCCATCATCGCTCAGACAGCAAACGCCTTTGATGAAGACAAGCAGAAATGCCTGGAGGCTGGATGCAATGAATACTTGGCCAAACCCATTGCCATCAATACCCTCATCAGCATCCTTGCCAAATATCTCTTCTGATAGACCTGGCCCCTCCTTCTCATTCTAAAGGATAACCTCATGACTACAGCTTTAGGGATCATACTTCTGATGATATCCCTGGCCTATTCGTTTTTCTTTCTTTACCTGGCCTTGCGGATGGATTATCCTGCGAAATCTGAAGATGGTGAGATCAGTGCCGACGTGTTTGTTACTGTGGTGGTGCCTCTCAGGAACGAGGCGGCCAATGTGGGAGTATTACTGAAGGGGCTGTTGTCACAGGATTATGATTGTGGCCACCATGAAATCATCCTGGTGGATGACCATTCGGAAGATGACACCCTGGCGAGAATCCGCATAGCTGAAAGGGATAACCCCCAGGTACATGTTGTGTGCCTGCCGAAAGGCGCCAGGGGAAAGAAAGAAGCGATCCGCTTCGGAATCAGCATGGCCCGCGGTACCCTTATCATGACAACCGATGCAGACTGCAAGGTTCCTCCTCGATGGGTCAGTGTCACAGTTGCCTATTACAAACATACTGGAGCCTCCCTTATTATAGGACCGGTAAAGATCACGGCTGACAAGGATTCAGGATTATTCGGGAAGCTTCAGTCGCTTGAATTTACAAGCCTTGTTGGAACAGGCGCTTCTCTTGCAATGATTGGGAGACCGGCGCTGTCGAACGGCGCAAACCTGGCATTTGAAAAAGAAGCTTATCCCCAAGAATCTGCTGCCTTGGTGCCCGGGACTCCTTCGGGCGACGACGTTTTTCTGCTGCTCCACATAAAGAAATCTTTCCCTGGAAAGATCAGGTTTCTTTTTTCTGAAGACGCTGTGGTCAGTACCCTCCCAGCTTCCGCGCCAGGAGAATTCATACAGCAAAGGACACGCTGGCTCTCCAAAGGAAAATATTACCGGGATGCTGAAATCATCGGGCTGGCCATTCTGGTAGGTCTAATGAATTTTTCGTTGCTTGCCTCAGGTATACTCGCATGGCTTGCGTCACCTGCCTTATTCCTTCCCTTCACCCTGTTCCTGATGAAAACGGTAACCGATTCCATATTCCTTTACCCCTGGCTGAAGTTTTACAGACAAACTTATCTGGCTACCCTGATTCCCCTGGTGGAAATAGCCTATCCGATCTATATGTTCCTAACTGGCATCAGAACGGTAGCTGGAAAAACCAGTTGGAAAAACAGGAAATATTCTTTGTGGTAAAGTCCATTCAAAGGGAAGGGTTAAGTATTCTCCTTATTAATTACCCAATTCGGAAAGAAACTTGATACGTACAAGGCGGACTTCTTCCTCTGTATATTCTCCTTCGCCCAGGGCTGTCAGAGCATCTTCCACCGATTCTGTCTCGGCTTCCTCCATGAAATAATCATAGATATCCTGCATATGGTCTTCGTCCATTACCTCAATGAGGTAATAATCAATATTGAGCTTTGTACCCGAATTGACGATTGATTCTATCTCCTTGAGCAGGTCTTTCATTTCGAGGTTCTTTGCTTCGGCAATATCGTTCAGCAGCATCTTCCGGTCAATGCTCTGGATAATGAACACCTTCATGCCCGATTTGTTGACAACGGACTTGACTACCATATCCTGGGCACGGATGATCTCCCTTTCCTCCACATATCTGCGGATGAGTTCAACGAATTCCTTGCCGTAGCGCTGGGCCTTCCCGGCACCCACACCCGTGATATTCTGCAACTCGTCAAGATTAACAGGGTACTGAATGGCCATATCCTCGAGTGAGGGGTCCTGGAAAATCACAAAAGGAGGCAGGTTCTTCTGTTTGGCAATCTTTTTCCTGAGATCTTTCAGAATATTCAGCAGTTCTGCATCGAGCGTACTCGTGCGGGGACCTTCGCCCCCCAGTTCATCTTCTCCCTCCACTTCATAATCATGATCCCGGGAAAGCATAATCTCGTATGGCTCCTTTATGAAGGTCAGTCCCGTGTCGGTAATCTTGAGCACCCCATAATTTTCAATGTCTTTTTGCAGAAATTTTGCAACCTGTGCCTGGCGCACAATGCTGTTCCAGAATTTTGCATCATGTTCGCCACCGGCGCCGAAACTTTCCAGTTCATTGTGACGATACGATTTGATGGCTGCAGTCATATTTCCGGCAAGAATATCGGCTATATGATCGGATTTAAAACGCTCCTTCAGTTCCAGCACAGTTTCCAGCACCTGTTTGATGTCTTCCTGCCCGTTGAACTGCTCCTTCGGATGCAGGCAGTTGTCACAATTTTCGCAGTTTTCCTGGGTGTATTCTTCGCCAAAATAGTGCAGCAGGGTTTTTCTCCGGCAAAGAGCCGATTCGGCATATGCAACGGTTTCCAGAAGCAGTTGTTTGCCGATTTCCTGCTCTGCAACCGGCTTGCCCTGCATGAATTTCTCCAGTTTCTGAA
>JAKAMP010000387.1 GCA_021812865.1 Bacteroidota bacterium
GTTCGAACTTATTCTCAGCCAGCTTGGCTTCCTCGTGGATCAGTCCGGCGTAAATATCGAAGCTTTTCTTCTGCACATATACCATTTGTATATTGATATGCTTCTTTTGGGAAAACATGATAGCCAGGTCAAGACCTTTCATGGAATCTTCAGAAAAATCAATGGGTACGATGAAATTCTTCATGGAGCAACGGGTTTGAACAGTTAAAATTAACCAATATTCGCTAAAATACAATATTTCAATGTCTAATGTCTGATGCCTGCCCGTACGAAGGGAGCGGAGGCGGGTCTGATTGTCTGATCTGTCTGGTCTCCGCCGCGGCGGATGGTCTACTGGTCTACTGGTCTACTGGTCTTCAGGTCTGTCTGGTCTCCGCCGCGGCGGATGGTCTACTGGTCTTCAGGTCTTCAGGTCTACTGGTCTACTGGTCTGTCAGGTCTGATAGGTGGATAGTGATTAATTAGTGATTAGTGATTGGTGAGGGTTTTGGGAATGAGGGTGATGGGATGAAGAAGGAATGGAATGCAGGTCTGTTTGCGGCGGAACTATTGATGTTGCAGATACACACAGATTCTCTATTTGTTTGACAAATGGAACGTTTCTAAAAAAGGTAAAGCCGGCCATCCGTTTCAAATTCTGAACTTAATCATTATCTTTAGCACCTCAATTTAAATAGCATAGCTATGAAAAATAAAACCATTCCGATATTTTTCGTTTTTCTTTGCATGGGATTTGGCGATGTGGTTGGGCCACTGGTCAGCCTTTCCAAAGATTCCTTTCACTTGTCGAATTTCATGGCACAATTGCTGCCGCTTTTTGGCATGATCATGTTCGGTATTTTATCGGTGCCCATGGGACTGGTGCAGGACAAGAAGGGAAAGAGTTTTGTACTTACGCTGGGTTTGATCCTGGCGTTAGTTGGACTGGTTATTCCCATTCTTAACGGGATGTATGGGCCCAAAGTAGATTTTGAAGTTGCCTCGGTGAGTAAGTTTTATGTGCTCCTGGTTTCGATCCTGATGCTGGGTGCAGGAGCTACCACCCTCCAGGTGGCCGGCAACCCCATTATGCGTGATGTTTCGCCGGAAGGAAAATACTCAAGCAACCTTTCACTAGCGCAATCGATCAAAGCCATTGGTTCATCGCTTGGTTTCCTGGTTCCTCCTGCTGTTGCAGTGGCATTCGGACTGGACTGGAGCATACTGTTTCCCCTGTTTGCGGTACTGATCATCATCAGTCTCATCTGGTTCCGTTCGTCTCGTATTGAGGAAAAGAAACAGGAGAATGCTCATCCGGCAACCCTTGCATCTTGTCTCCGGTTATTTGCCTCCAACGGTTATGTAATGCTTATGGTACTGGGGATCTTCTTTTACGTAGGAGCCGAAGTATCGATGAGTTCCGGTGTGCCTCTGCTGATGAAGGAAAAATACGGAATTGAGAGTTTTGGCCTGCTGGTAAGCTGGATGCTGTTTTTCCTGCCGATATTCCTTGGACGTGCGGTGGGTTCGGCCATTCTCAGGGTAATTAAACCTTCCATTTTCCTCGTCTTTACGGTAATCATATCGCTGGCAGGCATTGTGCTGCTGTTTATCGGCGGACAGGTTCTTGCTTTTGCCGGTATCATCATGGTTGGACTTGGTTTTGCGAATATTTTCCCGCTCATTTTCTCCATCACGGTCGATCAGCTGCCTGAGCGGACCAATGAGCTGTCGGGACTGATGATCACAGCCATTGTGGGTGGAGCGCTCATTCCCCCGGTAATGGGGAAAGTGGCCGACATGGCCGGGTCGAATATCCTGATGGGTTTCCTGGTTCCCATGGTATGTGTGCTCTACATTGCAGTGATTGCCTTCCGGAATCTCAGGAAAGCATAAGCACAGGTGTGCCG
This sequence comes from Bacteroidota bacterium, assembly GCA_021812865.1. Lineage (GTDB taxonomy): Bacteria > Bacteroidota > Bacteroidia > Bacteroidales > JAAYUG01 > JAKAMP01. The sequence continues at coordinate 1,890 of JAKAMP010000387.1, forward strand.
GTGGAACTTATCAGATATCAAATACATTGACCAATGAAATACGAAGATGACAGCCGGATTGTGATGACCCTCGATGCCGGGGGTACGAACTTAGTGTTTTCCGCCATACAGGGGAACAACGAGGTGGTTGAACCGGTGACCCTTCCCTCGAATGCCCATGACCTGAAGCTTTGCTTGAATACTATTCTCGAAGGATTCAACCAGGTGAAGAAAGGTTTACCTGAGGATCCGGTAGCCATAAGTTTTGCTTTTCCAGGTCCTGCTGATTATCCTGCAGGGATTATTGGTGATCTGGGTAATCTTCCTGCATTCAGGGGAGGAGTGGCCCTGGGGCCCATGCTGGAAGAGAAGTTCAAGCTACCTGTGTTTATCAATAATGATGGAGACCTGTTTGCATATGGTGAAGCCATTGCGGGGTTCCTCCCCGAAGTGAATCAGAAGCTCCTTAAGTTGGGAAGCTATAAGCAATATCATAATTTATTCGGGGTAACCCTTGGTACGGGCTTTGGCGGGGGGATTGTGAGAAACGGGGAGCTTTTCCTCGGCGACAATTCGGCCGGTGCAGAGATCTGGCTGATGAGGCACAGAAACCATGAAACCTTCGTGGAAGAAGGCGCTAGCATCCGTGCGGTGCAAAGGGTTTATGCTGAGGAGGCCGGCCTGAAAGGGAGTATGCCACCGACTCCGAAAGAAATTTTCGATATAGCACAGGGCAGGCTGAAGGGTAATAGCCAGGCTGCGCTGAAAGCATTTGATGAACTGGGCAAGGTAGTGGGTGATGCCCTCTGCAATGCCATTACGCTCATCGATGGGCTCATGGTGCTGGGAGGAGGTCTTACAGGGGCGCATTCGATGTTCCTGCCGCAAATAGTGAGCGAAATGAACCATCCTATATCGACCCTCAGCGGAAAGAAGATTGACCGGCTGGAGGTAAAAGTATATAACCTGGAAGATGAAGAAGAATTCTTTATGTTCGCCCAGGGTGGAGAGAAAGAGATTGTGGTGCCGGGAACACAAAGAAGCATTCGCTGGGATCCAGCAAAACGCCTGGGTGTGGGTATATCAAGGCTGGGTACAAGCAAAGCGGTAGCCCTTGGTGCATATGCGTTTGCGCTACATAACCTGGACCGGGTTTGACAATTTCTTATTCCTGATTATCTTCGTGCCGTAATTAAATCAAAATGAAAGAAGCAGTTATCGGTATTGACATAGGAGGTACCTTTACAAAATTTGGTATGGTTGACCGCGCCGGTCATTCTTATGGGGAAGGATCCATTTCCAGCGATAAATCGGAAACCATTGACGAATTTCTCAGTCAACTGTTCGATGCGATTCAGAAACTGATGGCCTCTCTTCCTGAAAAGCTTGATATAAAAGGAATTGGAATAGGAGCTCCCAATAGCAACTACTATAAGGGAACCATTGAAAATGCAGCCAATCTTCGTTGGAAAGGCACCATTCATATAACCGAAAAGGTAAGCCAACTATTTGGGTTGCCTTGTGTTCTGACCAATGATGCTAATGCCGCAGCCCTCGGAGAGATGATCTATGGAGCAGCGAAGGGCATGAAAGATTTTGTGGTGATCACCCTTGGAACCGGTCTTGGAAGCGGCATTGTGGTAAACGGTGAAGTGGTATACGGGCACGACGGGTTTGCCGGCGAACTGGGGCATATCATTGTCCGTCCGAACGGGCGCGAATGCGGCTGCGGACTTCGCGGATGTCTGGAGACTTATGTTTCCGCCACGGGCATCAAGCGGACTGTATTCAAACTGCTGGCGGACTACAATGCAAAAAGCGAGTTGCGCTCATACAGTTTCGATGAATTGACGGCCGAGATGATCTCC
>JAKAMP010000388.1 GCA_021812865.1 Bacteroidota bacterium
GTTCTGTGAATTTCCTTCTCCGAAATTTTCATCGAATTCGTCTTTTTTGAATGGAGGGGCAAGTTTGTTTTTCACCGCTTTCGCCTTCACGCGGTTCCCGGTGGCATCTTCGCCTTCCTTCAGCTGGGTGAGTTTCCTGATATCGAGCCGGATGGAAGCATAGAACTTGAGGGCGTTGCCTCCTGTAGTGGTTTCGGGGTTCCCGAACATCACCCCGATTTTTTCGCGGAGCTGGTTGATGAAGACACAGCAGGTGCTGGTACGGCTGATGTTTGCTGTGAGTTTACGCAGGGCCTGTGACATAAGCCGGGCCTGCAACCCCATTTTTGAATCGCCCATCTCGCCTTCGATTTCGGCTTTGGGCGTGAGGGCTGCCACGGAGTCGATCACGATGATATCGATGGCGCCGGAACGGATGAGGTGGTCGGTAATTTCGAGGGCCTGCTCCCCGTTATCGGGCTGTGAAATCAGCAGGTTTTCCACATCCACACCAAGCTTTTCGGCATAGAAACGGTCAAAGGCATGTTCGGCATCGATGAAAGCCGCAATACCTCCAAGTTTCTGCGCTTCTGCAATAGCATGAATCGCCAGGGTGGTCTTTCCGGACGATTCAGGGCCATATATTTCAATTACCCTTCCGCGGGGATATCCGCCAATGCCAAGGGCTACATCCAGTCCTACTGAACCCGACGGGATGACGGGGATGTTCTCGGTTGGACGGGAGCCCAGCTTCATGATGGTTCCCTTCCCGTAGTCCTTGTCTATCTTGTCGAGCGTGAGCTGAAGGGCTTTCAGCTTTTCTTTGTCCATCTCCTTCTTTACGGTTTTCTGGTCTTTCTGTTCTTTCTCTTTCTCCATGGGTATAGCATTAATTATGATAATTCTGACAGGATCTGCCCGGCGTGGTTGTTGGTGTCGACCTTTTCGATCACCAGGGCAACTTTGCCGGATTCATCAATTACGAAGGTTTTCCTGATTATGCCTTCATAACTTTTTCCGTACATCTTTTTTTCACCCCAGGCGCCGTAGGCGCTAATGATCTTTTTCTCCGTGTCGGGGATGAGTATGAACGGCAATTCGTACTTCTTTCTGAACTTTTTGTGCGATTCGGCGCTGTCGGCGCTCACGCCGATCACTACAAAACCCTTCCCGGTAAGTTCAGCATAACCATCGCGCAGGCTGCAGGCTTCCGCAGTACAGCCCGGAGTATCATCCTTGGGATAAAAGTACAACACTACCTTCTTCCCTTTGAAAGCCGCTAAGCTTACATTGTTTCCGCTGTCATCAATGGCCTCGAACAAGGGCGCCTGTACTCCAACTTTGATTACTTTCATGGCACGATTTGAATAGTTAAATTAATTATTTTTCTGTCATATTGCAAATGTTCATCCCCTGCAATTTTTCAGGCACTTTTAAACAGTGTCTCTTTTTGCCGTGGATAACTATTTTTGCAGGTAAAACAATTTTTTATAACCTTGGTTTCATGAATTTGAGGTTCAGCATATTTTTTCTTTGGTTGTTGATTGGAGGCGGGCTATGCCAGGCTCAGACGGATACGCTTACCCGCGAAGAACTCCGTGCCATGGCTTCGGAATCATTTGATAAAGGAGACTTTGCGTCTGCTTCGGTGTACTACAAAAAGCTGTTGGGGTATTATCCCAAGGATCCTGTTTATAACTTTCGGCTGGGAGCATGTAATACTGAATTGGGTGAAGATATTCAGGGAGCCCTCAGGATGCTGGAATTTGCATCATTCAGGCTCTCTCCTCCGGAGGTACATTATTACCTCGGCCTTGCACATCAGAAGCAGGGTGAGTTTGATCTGGCCACTGCTTCCTACAATAAATACTTGCAATTGCCAGGCAAAAAGGAGATGCCCAGGAAGGAAGTGGAAATGAGGCTGGCCGAATGCCGGTCGCATACAAAACCAAACAACGCAGGAAATGTTGTGGTTCAGACCGAAGTCAAGGGGAATGCCCCTGTTCCGGAAAGAAAGCAGGATTCTGTAAAGGTTGTTCCTGTAGAGAAAAAAGAACTTCCCGAACCGGGCCGCGATATATTTGCAGGTGAATCGGGCTACATGAGTATGCTGAATGAAGCGCTCCGGATACAAATGACCTCCGATTCCCTTGTAAGGCTTTCCGAGGAAAAGAGGAGGGAGCTTGCCCGGGAAGCCGACTGGAATACCAAGAAAAAGCTGATGGCCGAAATCAATGTCCTGCAAACGGAAGCCGATAACCTGCAGAGCAGCGCCAACGCCATCTATTCCAAAGCCAGGCAGATGGAAAAGACTTTTGTGAACGGTCAGGACAAGGAGCAATCGGGTAGCGTTAAAGTGAAAGAATCAACACAAAATAAGCAGGTTGTGCCAAAGGATACCGTTTTCAAACTCAATCAGAAGACAAATGCAGCCGATACCACTCAAATACCTGTTGTTCAATATATCATGCAGTTTGAAATCAGGGACAATCCTGCCTATTCCGATTCAAATGCCATTCCTGTGGACCAGCCCCTGCCTTCAGGGGTAATCTATAAAATCCAGGTGGGGGTTTACAGCAAGCCTGCTGTATTTTCACTCTTCAGAGGATTATACCCCATGAGCGCTGAAAAGATTGTGGGGAATGGATTTATACGCTATTATGCAGGTATATTTAACGCCATTAAAGATGCCGAGATATCACTGGAAAGGGTAAGAAATTATGGATACAGGGAGGCATTTCTGGTTTCATTTTATAACGGGAAGAAAATTTCGCTGATCCGTGCCAGGGAAATTGAACAAATGGTTCAGAAAAATTAACATTATTTGTACTATGCTCAATCAATTACATGATTTTTTGTGTAATTTTGCAACGCCGGAAAGATAAAACCATGGGGTTATGAAGGAGAAAAAACTGTCCGAAACAAAATCCAGGGAGGATGAATTCAGCACGGGTCGCAGAGGCAGCGAGTCATTCCTTGTGCTGTACAACGACGATGTGCATAGCTTTGATTATGTAATTGAGTCGCTCATCGAGGTTTGCGATCATGATGAGATCCAGGCCGAGCAATGTACCATGATTGTACATTACAAAGGTCAGTGTGATGTCAAGAAAGGCTCGCCATCCAAGCTTCGTCCCCTGAAAGAGGGCCTGCTGAACCGCGGGTTGAGGGCTTCTATTAACTGATTGAATTTAAGTCTAATACGGGCTTCCATGTGAGGTAAAGTTCTTCATGAACTTGCGATGATGGAAAGTCAGCCCTTTCTGGCTTTTGGTATTTCATTTATATTCCTACACAACATTGGTATTCTCTTGCGTTTTGCAGGTATCAACCAGCCGGAATAGTCATCGTTAGGCATGATCAATCACCGGCAAAGCCAAAGCCCGATTTCGGAAACAATACGGTGAGGGGTTTGCATTTTGAAATTTATATTATACTTTTGTCAAACTTTAAAAGCAAGGTTTATTTAACGATCGCTTGCCGGAATGGAGAGGTGAGTGAGTGGCTGAAACTAACGGTTTGCTAAACCGTCGTACTGGGAAACTGGTACCGGGGGTTCGAATCCCCCCCTCTCCGCATCAGGAAATAATGTAAACTGAAAGAAGTTCTTTGTTTGATGAAATCCTATGCTGTGACTGGGGGATTCGAACCGAAGCGCAGGATGGGGGTTCGGACAGAGCGAAGCGAATTTGCGAATGCCTTAGAAATAGAGCGCAGCAGATGAGCAGTCCCCCGCTCACTGGAACAGG
>JAKAMP010000389.1 GCA_021812865.1 Bacteroidota bacterium
CCGCATTTATCTTTAAATACCCTAAACTAAACCATAACCCGATCAGTATGAAATCCTTTTTCTGCCGCATTCCCCTGATGATGTTCATTCTTTGGGAATTATTCAGTCTTTCTGTCAATGCCCAGGACTATTCTCATGAAATCGGGCAGGTAAGCATGGACGAACTCAAACTGGATAAATGTCCGTTTGATGCATCGGCTGAAGCCTACATTCTCTTCGATATCGGCTCGGCCCGCTTCGTGGAAAATTCCAATGGCGGAATGGATATCATATATGAAAGGAAGACCAGGATCAAGATTTTCAACGAGAATGGCTATCCCTATGCAGATGTGGCTATTCCTTTGTACCAGGAAAACAACATTTATGAAAAAGTTATTGAACTGGAAGGGGCCACCTATAACCTGAACAATGGCATGTTGGAGCGTACGGTCCTTGATCCCAAAACCGTTTTCAATGAGAAACAGGATGAATCCATCATGCTGCAGAAATTTGCCATGCCGAATGTTAAAGCAGGCTCAGTGATCGAATTTCATTACGCGGTGGAAACTCCGTACCTCTTCAATCTTCCCGACTGGTCCTTCCAATGGCACATTCCGGTTAAATTCAGTGAATACATTACCCGTATGGTACCTTTTTATGAATATCAGTTTGTGATCCAGGGTGTGAAAAAAATGACCATTTATAAAAATTATGTAGATAAAGGTATTGAAAGAACTTATGCGCAAGTAAAGTTCAACGATAACGTGTATGAATTTGCCATGGCTGATGTCCCGGCCTTCCGTGATGAATCATATATCACCACAGTGGATGATTACATCATGAAAATCGACTTCCAGCTGGCACAGATCAATTACCCTGACGGGACTAAGGTAAAGGTTCTCAGCACTTGGGAACAGCTGATCAAAGAAATGGGCAAATATGATAATTTCGGCAAATATCTTAAGTCCTGCAGTTCACTGGCAAAAACGGTAGTTACCACCATGCCGCTCGAAGGTAAAAGCCCGGAAGAAAAGATCAGGACCATCTCTTCCTATGTAAAAAGCAATTTTAAATGGGATGGAGATGACAGCAAATACTCTGATAAGTTATTCAAAAAGTTCATGGAGGAAAAATCGGGGAATTCAGCTGACATTAACCTGTATATGGTATCGCTGATGAATGCCGCAGGGTTGGAGTCCTACCCGGTATTACTAAGCACCCGCGATCATGGCGCAATAAAGACGGATTATCCTTTCCTGCGGGCACTCAATTACGTGATCTGTGCCACAAAAGTGAACGGCAAATACTACCTGAGCGATGCCACTGATCCGTATTGCTCTATAGACAATATTCCATTGAAATGCATCAATAATAAAGGATTGGTTTTCAGAAAAGACATGGTGGAGTGGATTCCCCTGAACACTCAGCCACCTTCAAAGATGGAAGAAAATATCGATATTCGATTTAAAGACAAAGAAGTAATAGCCAGGATGAAGGTGAAAGCTACCGATTACAACGCTTACAGCATCATGAAGAACTATTCGGGTAAACTTATTGACCTGGAAAATGCTTACCTGAAAACCGGGTATCCGGCTGTCGATTCCATTGTGTTTCCTAAAGCGGAAGGCGATGTGGATTCCCTGGAATACAGCGTGGAACTTACCTACCCTCTGGAAGGGAACCCGTATAATCTATTCTTCTCCCCTTTCATGAACGAAGCCCCGGCAGTTAACCCCCTGAAGGCGACTGACAGAACTTACCCGGTCGATTTCGGCTTCCTCAATCAGCATGTATTCACTTCGAACATACATCTTCCCGAAGGCTATACAGTTCAGTCATTACCTATCCGGCTTTTATATGACAATAAGGATTATTTTGTTAGTTATGATGCAGCAGTCAGGGACGGTATGATAGTAGTGAAGGGCTCATACATGTTTAAAAAGCTGGTTTACCTGCCCCCCGAATATAAAAGCCTTAAGTTTATCATGCAGGATATCGTAAATAAGTTCAATGAAAAGATCGTTCTGAAAAAACTCTGACCGGCAAGTCCACTGTTAATCCATATTTACAGAATTTCGCGAAGTTCGGCGAATGCATTATCTTTGAATGATTATCCGCGAAACCGAAAGATTTTTATAAAGCAGGGAGAAATTCTATGAAGCGCCTTTGTTTAACAAGTGTAAACACATTGAGTACAAAATTCACACTCAGGGGTGTTCCATCATTCCTAAAGAAAAATTTGTTATGATGAAACGCAGAACTTTTATCCGGAATACGGTTGCCGGGGCAGCAGGATTAGGACTATTGAATGGTAAATGGAATATTGCACAGGCGGCATCCTTTGAATCCAAAAGACCGCCCGTGGGCAAGCGCACTTTCACCAGCGATGCAGTGGAAGCCTTTATTGCCAAAGTAAAAAATGACATTCACGATCCGCAACTGGCTTGGCTGTTCGAGAATTGTTTCCCCAACACCCTCGATACCACCATCAAGTACACTGAAGCGGATGGCAGGCCCGACACGTTTGTGATCACCGGTGATATTCCGGCCATGTGGCTGCGCGATTCCACCAACCAGGTATGGCCTTACCTCCCTCTTGCGAATGAGGATCCGAAACTGAAAAACATGCTCAAGGGCGTTGTGAACCGCCAGGTGAGCAGTGTGCTGATCGACCCCTATGCTAATGCATTCCTATACGACAAGAATGAAAAGAGCCAGTGGTCGACCGATTACACTGTGATGAAACCGGGCGTGCATGAGCGCAAGTTTGAGGTGGATTCGCTCTGCTCGGTGATCCGCCTTTCCCATGGATACTGGAAAGCCACCAACGACCGTACCATCTTCGATGAGAACTGGAAAAAGGCCATGGCTTCCATCCTCGATGTGTTCCGTAAGCAACAGAAGAAGCATGGCAATAATCCCGGGTATACCTTCATGCGCAGTTCCACCCTGCCCACTGAAACCCTGGCAAACTCGGGCAATGGACGCTTTGTGAAGCCCGTGGGACTCATCTGCTCTCCCTTCCGTCCATCGGACGATGCCACCATCTTCCAGTTCCTCATTCCGTCGAACTTCTATGCCCTGCAATCCCTGCATAACCTTAACCTCATTTATCATTCCTTCTTCCCTGCCGATCCCCTCATCAAAGAAATAGGCCAGCTGAGCAATGAAATATCCAATGCCCTTTCCCAGTATGCTGTGATCAATCACCCAGAACTGGGCAGAATATACGCTTACGAGATAGATGGCTATGGTAGCCAGGTATTGCAGGATGAACCCAACATCCCGAACCTGATGTCGTTGCCTTACCTGGGTTGTGTGCAGTCCAACGACCCCATTTACAAAAACACCCGTAAGTTCATCTTCAGCACCGACAATCCATACTTTCTCAAAGGCACAGCCGCCGAAGGAATTGGCAGTCCACACACACCTCCAACCTACATATGGCACCTGGGCATCAGCATGCGCGGCCTGACGGCCGAAAGCACGGATGAGCTGAAAAGTTGCCTGCATATGCTCAAAACCACCACAGGAGGCACCGGTTTCATGCACGAAGGATTCGACAAGGATAACCCTGAAAAATATACCCGCCCATGGTTCTCCTGGGCCAATAGCCTTTTCGGTGAGCTGGTGGTGAAGGTGTGGAAACAGCGCCCGGAACTGTTGCAGGGGTGATTGGATTTTATTGACGGGAAACCGCTGAAAGGCACTGCCAGAAGGATCTGATTGATTGGGGATCAATGTTTC